>DATMYB010000245.1:0-2083 GCA_035561215.1 Syntrophomonas sp.
GTAAAGCGATAAAGCCAATAAGAAAAAATTAAGGTGCAGCACTGTACCTGTCTTAGCTGCACCTGGTCTTCTGTGTTTTTATGCGTATGCCTTTGTTATCAGTTGAGCGGCTGGCACGCCGGACACCAATAGACCGCGCCGCCCATAAAGGCAGCTTTGAGTATTTCCGAGCCGCAGACGGGGCAAGGCTTACCGACCGTATTTTTACTGAGGATCGTCCTGTAGCGGCCCGCTTTCAGTTGTTCCGGTCTCTGCATAACGCTTTATAGCTGCGGTCATATGTTTTCTCGGCCTTTTCGCTGAAAAAACAGGCCGGGAACTCGTCGGGCTGATGGTACGCAATGCATGCGCAGCATTTTCCATGCTTGGAACAACTGTATGTACAGGGACATTTCATTGATTTATTGTTTTCACAAGCCATTCTGTTAGCCTCCTCTTTGATCCTTGATGTCCTGCCGGCTTATATTAACATACGTCAACGTATTTCGTGCATGATCCGACTATTTACATAGTAAGCCAAGTCATTGAATAATTCAACAGGTTTCTGGTTTGTTGAACACTCCCGCCGCCTCTTTAGGAGGAGGATTCCTGCCAGTTATGATAAATTGAGACTGGATTTGCACTTCGGGCACCTTGCGCTGATTTTGCCCTCTTTGGTGGGCACGCGTATCGTTGTGCTGCATTCAGGGCATTTAACCAGACGGTGATCGACCAATTCCAGGATCTTCTTTTTGTCCAGCCCAATCACAACGTCGTTTCCTATCAGAAATGCGGGTACGCCGGTGATATTCCGGCTTGTCATCTCATAATGCGCCTGTGGATCCGCATTTACGTCTTTTTCAATAAAGTGGATCTTATTTTGGGTCAGGAATTCTTTCGCCATTTTACAGTAAGGACAGGTATTTGTCGTCAAAACGATTACATCTTTCATTTGTTGCCTCCCTCCATTCAATTAATTAAGCGTCTTATCAAATTTTTCAAGCAAATCTATTTGTTCCTTTGTAAGGTTTACGGGTATTTTAACGAGAACCTTAACGTAAAGATCTCCAAACTTCTTATTATTCAAACCCTTGATCCCTTTTCCCTTCAGCCTGAACATGGTATCCGGCTGCGTGCCCGCGGGGATTTTGTACGAGACCTTATCCGTGAGAGTTGGCACTACAATGCTGGTCCCAAGCGCAGCTTGCGTGAAATTAATCGGAACGTCTGTGTAAATATCCGAGCCTTTTCGTGTAAACTTGCTGTGCGGTCTTACTTTAATCTCAACGAGCAAATCGCCGTCGGCTCCTCCGTTCGTTCCCGGCTGTCCCTGACCCTTCAACGAAATCTTAGAACCGTTGTCTACCCCTTCCGGTATTGTGACCGAAATTGTTTTCTCATTCAGGCGAATCTGCTTCTTTGTTCCAAAAGCAGCCTCTTCGAATGTAATTGTGATGCTGGCCTGAAGGTCATATCCTTTTCTCGGTCCGGCCCTTCTTTGGGCGCCGCCGAATCCGCCTCCTCCAAATATATTACCGAACAGGTTCTCAAAATCACTGCCGGAAAAATCTTTATAAGCATCAAAATCAGCCCCGTTAAAATTGCCGTATGTCTGGTACTGATATCCGCCTTGATTTCCAGGTCCTCCTCGTTCATCACGAAACGCCGCGTTCGGATCCACACCCGCAAATCCGAATTTGTCGTATTTATCTTTCTTATCTGCGTCTGATAAGATGCAGTATGCCTCATTTACTTCTTTAAACTTTTCTTCTGATATTTTATCGCCTGGATTCTTATCAGGATGATACTGCATGGCCTTTTTCCGGAACGCTTTCTTTATTTCATCCAGAGAAGCTTCTTTTTTTAGACCAAGCACTTCATAATAATCGCGTTTTTCCGCCATGGTTAATCCCTCCCTTCCATTTCGTTAGCACTCATCGACCGAGAGTGCTAAGTTGTGGTTAAAATATAACGAGGCGTTAAAGGTCCCCTGCCTCGTTGAAACGTACCGTCGAATTTTAACTCAAACAGCGCTTTGAAAACTTACAATTTATATCTACCACGAATGGCTTATGATAAACATATCCGTATAGAATAATTACCA
>DATMYB010000246.1:0-8541 GCA_035561215.1 Syntrophomonas sp.
ATAATAATATCAGTGTTGTGCATCCAATGACGAAACGTTGCAAGTACAGTAAGAGTCTTCTGGAGGATTGTTATGAATAATCCGGATTTAATGCTAAGCTCGATCATTCGCAACAGTGAGAAGTCTATTATCGACCAGGCCATTCAACCCGAAGACAATCTTTACATTGAACGGGTCAAACAGCTAAAACTGGAAATTATCAAAGGCGTTACGGACCCGTCGGAAGTTGGTCTCATCCAATCGGAAATCATAGAATCTTGGCTCCGTTCCCGCAACTATGGACTCGAAATCAATCAATCCCCGCGAACCTGCCCGATCCTTTCCCAAGCGGATGTGGAAAAATTGCTTGTCAAAAACCGTTTTCTCATTAACGCTACTCTCTCCAGCCTGCGCCAATTTGAGTCTTTATTGAATGTCAACTACGACGTTTTTCTTTTCGACCCCAACGGCGTCAATCTGCTCGCCATGTTCGGGAAAAACAACAATATAGCCTACGAGCGTTTCCCTTTAGCGCCTGGCACGATCTGGAACGAGAAAACGATCGGCACTTCCTCCATGTCCCTGGTCCCTATACTAAAACGGCCTATTCAATGCGTTGGGCCGGAAAATTTCCTTGCCGATTTCCACATTGTCACCGGCTCTTCCGCCCCTATTTTCGATATTAAAGACGACCTGGCAGGAATTCTTAGCATCGGAACGGTCTATTATCAATGTGTAAACTCCTTTAATTTAAGCCTCGTGGCTTCGATCGCGGCACTCATTCAGAAAGAATTTCAACTTACCTTGTATGAGGAGATGTATAAAGTCTCTACTGCGGCTTCGGATGAAGCGATGATCACGATCGACAACCAGGGCTTCATAACCTATGTAAACCAGGCTGCTGTCGCTTGGTTCCCGCATATGGGCAGCAACTTGATCGGCGGGCCGCTTGACAGTCTCTTGGGCAACCAGTCCAAAATAAAAAAAGCGCTGAAATCCGGCCAGTCCTGGTCCGATTCTGATATGACCATACCCGGGCTCGGCGTATGCCAATGCTCGGTCCGCCCGATCAAAGATCACCAGGGCAGCCGCTTCGGATGCCTCGTCGCCATAAAACGCGGTCAGACGATCCCTGTCACCATAAACGGCGACCCCTTCGCGGCGATCGTCGGTTCTTCCGCATCAATCAGGGAAACCGTATCCTTGGCCCGACGTTTTGCCGAGTGTGAATCCAATATCCTGCTGCAAGGGGAAAGCGGGACCGGCAAAGAGCTTTTCGCTCGGGCAATCCATAATATCAGTCGCCCTAACCGCCCGTTCGTCGCCGTAAACTGCGGAGCCATTCCCAAAAATTTAGCCGAAAGTGAATTGTTCGGATACGAGGGCGGTTCCTTCACCGGGGCGGAACGTCAGGGACGCCAGGGTAAAATCGAGTACGCCGGTAACGGCACCTTGTTTCTGGATGAAATCGGCGATCTGCCCCTGGATATTCAGCCGATCCTGCTGCGCGTCCTGGAAGAGAAACAAATTGTACGGGTCGGCGGCACTCGCTCCATCCAGGCGAATTTTCAACTTATCGCCGCAACCAATAAAAACTTGTTTGACCTCATGGAAAAGGGCCTGTTTCGGGAGGATTTGTATTACCGGCTGGCCGTTTTTAAAATAATCATTCCGCCTTTACGGGAACGCGGGCAAGATACTTTTCTTCTGAGCGAACATTTCCTGTCCGCTTTCGCTCAAAAGCGCGGAACCCCTTCCCCGACATTGAGTCGAGCGGCTAAATCCATGCTGCCGCAGTATTCCTGGCCTGGAAATGTCCGGCAATTAGAAAATTGTCTGATTTATGCCGCCAGCATCGCCCGTGGCGGAGTCATCCGACCGGAAGATCTGCCTCAGGAAATTCGGTGCATTTTAACATCGAAGGAAGAAGAAGCAACGACTCATCTAGAGATGGAACGTATCCGGAGAGCTTTGCAGAAGACTGAACATAATGTTTCCAAGGCCGCTCAAGAGCTGGGCTTAAGCCGAGCGACCCTTTATCGTAAAATCAGACAATACGGCCTCTAACCTCACCTCAATCAATTTAGTATGATAGACTTGGCACCCTTGAAGACGACTATTTATGTCGCTCCGCTGAAGGGTGTTTTTTGTTGTATGCTACCTCCAAAAGATTTAAGAGTCTTCTCCAATGACATGCTAATTCACACTCCATATAATTTCGTTATGTGAATACAATAACATCTTGTAAGGAGGGGAAATATGTCTCAAAACTTATTGGACTTTACTGGACAAGTAGTGCTAGTTACTGGAGGCAGATCAGGCATAGGGCAGGCGACCGCCATTGCTTTTGCAGGACAGGGCGCCAAGGTGGTCATAGCCGGACGCAGCCATGCTGATGAAACCTTGGCTCGCATCAAGGAGGCCGGCGGAGAGGCAATTTTTGTGCAGGGCGACGTCAGTGTTGCGGCTGATGTGCAGAATATCGTTAATACGACTGTAAGCACGTACGGTCGCCTCGACGTGGCATTCAACAACTCCGGCCTTCTGCCGGTGACAGCCAACCTGATTGAACAGACCGAAGAAGATTATGACAAAATTATGGACGTTGACCTCAAGGGCTTGTTCCTGTGCATGAAGTACGAAATTCCCCAAATGCTCAAGCAGGGAGGCGGCGCCATTATCAACAGCGGATCAGTGGTCAGCCTGGTCGCGGACCCGGGAATGAGTCCCTATGTGGCAGCCAAGCATGGCGCAGCCGGACTCACCAAGGCCGCGGCCATTGAATACATCAAGGACAACATCCGCATCAACCTGGTTGCTCCTGGGTTTACAGCAACTGAAATGACTGCCGGCTGGATGGCCGATCCAGCCTTTTGTGAAATGGTCAAATCGTTCAACGCGGCGAACCGCTGGGCTAGTCCGGAAGAGATTGCGGGCATCGTCCTCTTCTTGGCTTCACCACTGGCATCCTTCATAGCAGGTGCTGTCTGTCCGGTTGATGCGGGACAAACCTCGCATTAATCACAAAGTTTAAGGGGGATCCCATGAAAATTATCGTTGTATTTAAATGGTCGAGAAACCCGCTGGACGCTCGAGTGGGAATGGATGGAACCGTTGACTGGCGGGGCGTAAAGATGTCGGTGAACGACGACGACCCTGCGGCTATGGAAATTGCCAGCGCGATCGCCGCAGGCGGAGAGATTATCGGCCTAACGGTGGGTGACGGCGACGTAGCCTGGGCTGCGGCTCGAGGCGCAGAGAAGACCCTGGTGGTCGCTGACGCCCAGACAGAAGTCAACAGCTCGGTAATGGGCGCGGTTCTTGCCGCTGCCATCCGGCACGTTGATGATGTTGATGCTGTGATCCTTGGCGATTCCGCCTGGGACTACGGCGTGGTGGCCGCGTTGGCAGGGCAGCTCGGATGGCCGGCCGTGGCCGGGGTGGGTTCGGCCGCGTCAGAAAAGGGCTGTCTGCGGGTGACGCGTAAGATGGGCGCCGTATCGCAGGTGCTTGAAGTTGAAGGGCCTGTGCTGCTTGCCGCATCAGCAAGCCGGGACGAGCAAAATCCGCCGGGCATGAAGGAAATTCTTGCGGCACGGAAAAAGCCTGTGGAAAAAATAATGTTGGCCGACCTGGGTGTTGCATCCGTCGCTGCCGCCAATTCCAGGGGAACCCGGTTTCCCGATACGCCGCCAGCGCGAATCATAGACGGGACTGACCCCGTAGCCGCATGCGAACAGCTCGTGGCCGCTCTGCGCACCGATGGTGTGCTGTGAATACGTTCGGTGTAATCGTCCCGTAACCGGAAGGAGAATCGTAATTAATATGAACACTTGGATCATTATTGTAGACGAACGCCGTGCCGGCGGCATGCTGGACGCAGCCCGCAGGCTTGGCGGCCAGATTGTGGCAGCTGTGGTGGGACCTCGCGCTTTGGCGGATGCCATAGCCGAATTGGGTTTTGACCGGGTGCTCTGCTTCGAGACAGCGGAAGGCGTTCCGGCCGAAGCCTACGCCTTACAGGTTGCGGATGCGGCCAAAGCCGCGGCGCCCGGGCTGGTGATGGCGTCTGACGCGCCGGTTGCCCGCATGCTGCTTGGCGCTGTCACCGCGAAACTGAACGCCGCTCTAATCGGCGGAGTACGAATCCTTGCCGCCGCTGACGGCGAACGCATCGTGGTCAGCCGATCCGCAGTGGATGGCAAGGTCATGGAAGACGTTGAGGCCGAGGGCGCTCTGGCCGTTATTTTTGACGGGGAGGACGTGCAGACATCTTCTGCGCAATCCACTCCGGTGGAACTAATAACGATGGAAGACCCCGGCGTAAAACTGCGGCTGGTAGAAACAATTGCGGCCGGAGAGGACAGCGCCGGAATTCTGACCGCTACCCGTGTTGTGGGCGTAGGTATGGGACTGGGGTCCAGGGACGGCTTGAAGCTTATTGAAGAACTGGCAGGCGCCATGCACGCAGAAATAGCCTGCACCCTGCCTGTTTGCGACGATATGCGCTGGTTTCCCGCGCACCGGGTCGTAGGTTCGTCGCACAACTCGATCGCGCCCGATCTCTACATTGCTGTAGGTATTTCCGGGCAACCGCAGCATGTGTCCGGCATTCGCGACGCCAGAGTTGTGGTTGCCATCAACAATGACCCGGAGGCCAGAATATTTAAAACCTGCGACTACGGTATTCTTGGCGACCTGAACCAGGTCGTCCCTGTACTGGCTTCGGCATTCAAAAATATAGAATGATCCGACGCGCAGAAACCATTAACAAATTTTAAAAGGAGGAAAAATAAAATGGCTGAAAAAACATATTCGTTTGATGTGGAATATGATCTGGTTGTCGTCGGCGGAGGCGGTTCCGGCAAGTCTGCGGCGCTCACCGCCGCTCAGGGAGGGTTGCGGGTTGCGCTGCTAGAAAAGATGGCGGAGACGGGCGGATCCTCCATTTATGCCGAAGGCACGGCTGCTTTTGAATCCAGTGAACAAAAGGCGCGCAAAGTGCCTGATCATACGGGAAAACATTTCCCTACAAAGGAAGAAGGCTTCCGCCGCTATACGGATTACAGCCACCACCGTGCCAATCCCGATGTTGTCCGTATGCAGGTGGAGAATACAGCCGAAACCATTGATATCCTGAAGTCGCTGGGCGTCGTCTATACTGATGTGACCATTTACGCTTATGACCAGCCCCTCGAACTCTACACCTTCCACCGCCCGGATGGTTTGGGCGCACGCGTGCAGGAAGTTTTGCTGCGGGCCTGCATCAATGAAGAAGTCGATATCTTCACCTCAACCCCGGCTAAAAAAATACTGATGAGCGACGGAGCCGTTGCGGGGATTCAGGCGCTGGATTCTAAAGGCAACGTCATGAATATCGGCTGCAAGGCGGTAATTCTGGCCGCCGGCGGCTACGGCAACAATCCAGAATTGGTGAAAAAATACACGTGGCAGCGCTATGCAGCTGACTTTAATTATCAATGTGTACCCACCGAGAACACCGGCGACGGACTCACCATGGCGCTGGAAGTCGGCGGCGCCACGGAAAATTTGGGCGCGATCATGATCATTCCCTGCGCCCGCTCCAAAACGCTTACCTCGCATGTAAGCGGTGCAGGTTCCCAGCCTGTGCTGTGGGTCAACAAGACCGGCCGCCGTTTTGCCAGTGAGGAAGTGGCCATGAGCTTCGCCGATGCGGGCAACACTATTGCCAAGCAGCCCGAGGGTGTTGTATATTCCATCATTGACGCTGAAACCGTGCGCCACCTCATGGAAGAAGGCTCGGACATCGGCCTGGGCGACTTCATTGAATATCATATGAAGCTTAACATGCTTCAGACAGAACTTGACCAGGACGTGGCCGACGGCATTGCCTGGAAAGGCAACACCATTGAGGAACTGGGCAAGGCTATGGGTCTTGATCCTGCCGTATTCACCGCAACTGTGGCCGAGTACAACGACGCCTGCGACCAAGGCTATGACCCGCTGTTTTTCAAGCCCGCCAAGTTCCTCCGTTCTGTGCGCAAAGCACCGTTCTACGCTATCAACATGGCACCCAGTATTTTGGTGTCCGACGGCGGCATCCGTGTAAACGGCGATCTGCAAGTAACGGATAAGGACTATAAGCCTATTCCCGGCCTGTATGCCGTGGGCAACGAAGCCAGCGGACTCTACGGCGATACCTACAATCTGGATGTTCCCGGCACGGCCAACGGTTTTGCCCATGCCTCGGGCCGGGTGGCCGCGCGGCACGTGATCAAGACGCTCAAGGATTAATAAACGAAGAGCGGGCGGCATGCAATACTGGTATGCCGCCCGTTTATGAGGAATGTCTCGCAAAATTGCCACTTATCTTCCGTAATAGGAACGGCAGCAGAAAGGAGGTTGTGGATAAAGATGAATAATATTTTAAACAAGGAAGTTGACTTTGACGTCATCGTTATCGGGGCCGGCGTGGCTGGTTGCGTCACGGCACACCAGTTGGCGGTCAAGGGGCATTCCGTGCTGCTGGTGGAACGGGGGCAGAGTCCCGGCAGTAAAAACCTGTCGGGCGGGGTGTTTTACTGCCGCGTCATGGAAGAAATCCTGCCGGGATTTATAGACGAAGCTCCTGTGGAACGTCGTATTACCCGCAATTGCTTGAGTTTTCTTTCGGCATCCTCTTTTGTGAACATGGATTACGGCGATGCGCGGTTGGGACAGTCCGTAACCGCTGTTTCCGTGCAGCGAGCCAGACTGGACGAATGGCTGGCCGCAAAGTGTGAAGAGGCAGGCACTATGCTCATGTCGGGCGTAATGGTGGATGCGCTGCTAATGGAAAAAGAACGCATTGTGGGGATCCGTGCTGGCGAAGACGAATTGAGGGCCAATGTGGTGGTCGCTGCTGACGGAGTAAATTCGTTTATATGCCGCAATGCTGGGATCCGAGCGCAGGAACCGACGAAGCATCTGGCTGTGGGCATAAAGTCTACCATTGGCCTGCCCCGAAAGGTCATTGAGGAACGCTTCAATTTGTCAGGCGACGAAGGCGCCGCCTATGCCGTAGTTGGCGACTGTACCAACGGTGTAGGCGGAGGCGGCTTCCTGTATACGAATCTTGAATCCCTGTCCATCGGTGTGGTGCTAAGGCTGGATGACTTGGTCAAAAGCGGTGAAACGGCATCGGAACTGCATGACAGATTTTTATCTCATCCCGTTATCGAACCTTTTCTTAAAGGAGGGGAATTATTGGAGTATGGCTGCCATATGGTTCCGGAAGGCGGTCAGTCCATGGTCCATGACCTGACAAGACCCGGACTGGTGGTGGTCGGTGATGCCGCCGGGTTTTGCCTGAACACCGGATGTACCGTACGCGGTATGGATCTGGCCGCGGGTTCCGGCCTGGCTGCAGCCAGGGCTATAGATGCCGCGCTGGCGAAGGGAGATATTTCACAATCCTCTCTAAATGCCTACATTTTAGAGCTGAACAATATCTTTGTGGGAAAGGACATGCGCACGTATGCGAGAGCGCCGCATTTTCTTGAAAACCCACGCATGTATGGAGCTTACGGGCAGTTATTAAGCGACGTTATGTATGGCGTGTACAACCTTGACACCGCTCCCAGACAACACCTACTTCCTGGCACCATGAAGGCGTTGAAAAAAAGCCCCCTGAATCTCTTACAAATTATTAAGGATATGTATACTGGAGTGAGGGCGTTATGAGTATGAGTAAGATACCATTTGGAACAGTTTCCGAGCGGCTCGACAGGAACCGCTATGAAACGGATGTAGAACAGTCACACATTCAGATCGATCAGCAGGTCGCAGCGGCCACAGGTGCGGGACCTCTGCTGGTGCGGGTTTGCCCCGCGCATGTTTACTCACAACAGCCGGACGGTACGATTGGCATTATGTATGCGGCCTGCCTGGAATGCGGCACCTGTTTGGCCGTGGCGCCTCCCGGCGTCATTTCCTGGGAATATCCGCGTGGCGGTATGGGCGTGATCTTTCGCGAAGGATAGATAATATTATAGTGCGAGTTCGATGATATTTGATGATATTTGACAAAGGGATAACTAAGATTCCACCGATGAATAAAGTCGTGTACCTGAACCGCAAGGTTTGATGATGTCCGACTATATTGAATACTACAACAACCGACGCCTGCAGCGGAAGCTGCATGTAATGTCCGCCATAGCCTACCATGAACTATGGCTACAAGCCGCATAAAAATACCGCCAGCCGCTATAGCGTCTGGCGGAAAGAAAAATTTATTATTTTTCATTGTCCTATTGACGGGTAGCACACCATAAAAAGGGCCCGTTTGACGGGTGGTCAAAAAATGTTTTACTAATTATTTTATCCGCGACAGCGAATTGCCATTGGTTTACATAGCGCCCGTCCCTGGCCTCAGCCAAAACCCTTTTTTCCACTGGATCGGCCGGTTGTTTCCGTACCGCACCATGCGGGGATTTTTCCTGGCGGATACAGCAACTTCTTTAGAGGTTACACACAACTAGTAGTCTGCACTTTGACCACTCCATCTAATTATAACAAGCATCTTTCAACACAATATTCCAA
>DATMYB010000247.1:0-4020 GCA_035561215.1 Syntrophomonas sp.
TCTTCATAATTGTCATCTTCAGGATAAAGTCCTATATACCTGTCATCTTTCCAGTATCCCCATTGAGAAACACCATTAGGCCAATAGTAGGTTCCTTGCCCGTTCATCATGTCCTCAGACCATTCACCCACGTATTTTGCCCCGGTAGCCCAATAGTAAGTACCCAGACCCGCAAAGGTCATACCGGACATGTAGCCCACGTAATAGTCGCCGGTAGCAAAAGTGTAGGTGCCCAGACCTTCAGGCCGTCCGTTTTTAAATTGGCCGGTGTATTGCTCCCCGTTGGCCCAGCTCAGTGTGCCGTAGCCTTCGGCGTCGTCTTCTACGAACTCGCCGGCGTATTTTACGAAGCTGTTCCAGGTAAACAAACCATTGCCATGGCGTTTATTATATAAAAACTGGCCGGTATACTCTTCCCCGGTGGGCCAGGTGTAAGTGCCTTGGCCGTAAAACATGTTGTCTCTGAAATTACCGAGATACTGGCTTCCGTCCGGGAAAGTCATCTTGCCCTGGCCGTTGAAAAGATTGTTTTGCCAATTACCCTCATAAACGGCGCCGTCGGGGAACTCGATCTGGCCCCAGCCGTTAGCTTTGCCGTTTATTACCGCGCCTTTGTACTCCGCCGTATCCGGCCAAACAATTGTGCCGTTGGTAACCGACGCATCCGGAAGGGATTCGAATCCTTCTTCGGAAGTCGGCTGAAACGAATCCAAGCTGTTGCCGCCGTAGTTGTTGCTCCATAATATGCTTGGGTCCTCAACTGCCGGCACCGGAGCAGGGAATACCGCCGCCCCTATAAAAAATATCAGCACCGCAGCGGTAACCAATCGTATTATAAAGTGCCGCTTTGGCATCGGGGCCATCATTTTCATAGTTGGTTCCTCCCCTTCCCTTTCTACTCGCTGCCTTTACGGGACTGGTTCACCTGCGGCATTGCCGGCCGCGGCAAACGTTATCGCCGCTATCAGTTACATTCGCTCTCATCCGCGGCCGTTTCAGCCGGCCGCGGGATTATCCTGTTTTCAAAATTTCTTTACTGTCTCGGCACCTTTGATCGGATCAGCATCCTGCAGAACGTTGCTTTCCCCGGCCTGCTTGGCCCCGTATATGTTCAGCAGTTTGTCAATGTCAATCTGAGCCGCGTAGTGATAAGTGGTTATCGCCAAACTCATCTGAATATTACCCGTATCATATAGGTTTATTTCAGGAACCGTCGGTACACTGGGAGGAGTTTGAACCGGTGCGGTTACAGCGGGGAGAGCAGAAGTCTGAATTCTTGTTCCTTTGGCAACCGGCGGCGATGGCGGCGGATTGGAACTGCCGGTTCCGCCTGGGACGACAGTTGCGGCGTTCGCGGCTGGCGCTTCCGGCTTTTGCCCGACCTGAATGTTCACTGACTTAACCACGATAATGCGCGGTGACTTTTCCAGGGACTGCAGAAAACTCAACAGATGGTAATAAGAACCCGACGCGTTCAGTTTTAAGTCTATACTGGGAACGACGGCAAGTCCGGTTTTCGGTTCCTTGCCTACCTTAGACGCCGCCGAGGTTTTGTTGTTTTCACCGCTCTCCGTATAGTCCACCGACAACAAATCGACTTCATGGGCAGCGGCCATATCTCCGATTTGCTCGACGATCTCCACCAAATTCCTTTCCTTCGGCAGTTTTTCCTCCAGTCGCAGGTAGCGGTTTAATTCCTCGATGACAACCTCCGGGCTGTGGCTGTTCTGTTTCTCTTTCTGTATGGCCTGCTGCAGCGCCTGGTCAACCTGGGCGTTTACCGCTTTAGCCTGCGCAAGTTTGGCCTGAGCGGGACTGATAAGAAATTTAAAGCCGCCGCAAGCAATCAAAAGATATACTACCGTCAACAGTAAAATTTTTTCCCGTCGAGAAATATTCATTTTTGAACCTCCTTCAGACTCATCTGCATACTGAAGGAAATTTCTCCGGTGTCTTTATTGGTGTTTATCTGCAGATTGGACGGATCACTGACAGACTCGGATTTATTCAAAGATTGCAGCAATCTGATCAACTCGCTTTGACTGCCGGCCAGACCGCTTATCTTGATGCTGTCGGACTGGGCATCAATATGGTTGAGCAGAATGTCTGCATCGTAATACTCCCCCAACGCATCCAACACCGGAATGAAATCGGTTTGCTGTTTCTGCAAAGCTGTCACAACCAGACTGCGGGCTTTAATCGCCGTCTTAATCTGCTGTACATCTTGCCGGGGAACAGACGAAACCGTCCTTTGCCGCAGTTCTGTCTGCAGGGAGGCGTTTTCCTGGTGGAGGGCTTCAGTCTGTCGGGTAAGATAATGGTTATATAAAAATACTCCCCCCAAAAGCAACAGCCCGATCAATATATACGCGCTCCGTTCCAGCACCTTGCGTTGCCTGGAACGTTTCTGTTCCAACTTGTAATTGATAAGATTAATCTTAAATTCAGGCCGGCTGTTCATTGAGAGGCAATCCTCCGCAAACCTTATTTGGATTACATCGGCGTAAACGATATCCTTAATTACCAAATAATTCAACAAAAAAGTATATAATCCTTTTAATTGCCTTCATAAAAAACGCTGGAATCATCCCGCACATCCAACTGAGGACGCTTTTTTGGCTTGGTACTGTTGTAGGATCAATATGGGGATGTTATTTTGGTTGAGTGCTGTGTAGGAAGTTTGCTCTGTCGGTGATACTTTGTCCAAGCATTATCGCTTTATCTTTGATTAATAAAAATGACGGAATGATTTCAACAGATCATTTTTCTAAAACAAACAGATCAGAAAAAGCCCAAATAAAAATAGAACAGTTCTGATCCGTACAAATAGATGATAAAAGCCGCCAGCGCCAGGAATGGACCGAACCTAATTTCCGTTTTCCTACCCGCGCCTTTGAACAGCAGCATAATAACAGCCCATAAACCTCCCGCCAGGGAAGAAAGGATAAAAACCAGCCCACTATTAAACGGCCCTAAAAAAGCTCCGATCAGTGCCACTAGCTTCACATCGCCGCCGCCCATGCCGCCACGGGACAGCAGCGCAAGCAGGAAGAAAAACAACCCGAATCCCAGCATCCCCATTAAAGCGCTTTTGATGCCGATGGTAAAAAAGGCTAGAATCAATCCGACCAGCATGCCGGGATAAGTGATGACATCCGGTATGATGCCGTTGATTATATCTGTGAGTGCAGCCACAATCAGCAGGCACGCTAACAAACAGCCTGCAGCAGCCGCAACCGTATATCCGAATTTAAGATAGACCAACAGAAATGAAATCGCTGTAATCAGCTCTACCAGAGGATAGCGAAAGGAAATGTGATTGCCGCAATAGCGGCATTTACCGCGAAGGAACAGGTAACTCAACACCGGGATCAAATCCGGCGGGCCTAAAGGGTGACCGCACTGCCCGCAATGACTTCCCGGCCAAACCACTGATTCTCTCCGAGGGATCCTGTAAATCAGAACATTCAGAAAGGAGCCAAAAAAGAGACCGAGAATAAAAGACAGCACGAACATTCCCCCAACCAGCCTGTCGGCCTCTATTCCAACTCGTTGGAGCCCGGCTCCCAGGTATCCTTGCCGTCGATAGATGTTTTCAGCGTAATTTTTTCAATTTCACTCTTCGTTTCACTATAAACAATTTCATACTTATCTGCTAAACTATCAGCGTCGGTAAGATAATCATCCAGATCCTCAATCTTTGGCGTCGCCGAAGCGTTATTGTCTTTCGCAGTTTGGTATAATGTCACAGCTGATGCAATGGTCCTGCAGTCAGCCACCGCCGCATTTTCCTTGGCCTCATTCAATGTTGCATTATATTTGGGAATCGCAACAGTGGCCAGTATTCCCAGAATAGCTATTACCATAATCAGCTCTACCAGGGTAAAACCTTTTTGCCCGTTTTCACGTTGCAACATTTTTCTGATCTTCGTAATCATGCCAGCGCTCCCCTTTATCAATAATATTCTATGACAGCTAAAGTCTGTCGGCCTGCGGCTGCCATTTCTCCCCGAGCCGGTC
>DATMYB010000248.1:0-3772 GCA_035561215.1 Syntrophomonas sp.
AGACAGGAATTCGGCAGTCCTCTGTACGTTTACGATGAAGAAACGCTGCGTCTGCGTTGCCGGCAAATGAGAAACTTAATGAAGTATCCTTCCTTCAGGGTAAACTATTCGGCCAAAGCCAACACCAACGTAGAATTGCTGAAAATCATACGTTCCGAGGATTTGGACGTTGACGCCATGTCGCCGGGTGAAATGTATCTGGAGCTAAAGGCCGGGTATACCCCTGACCGCATCACGTTTATCGGCAACAACGTGTCCCGGGAGGAGATGCAATTCGCGGTTAAAAGAGGGATCTATACTTCAGTGGATTCCTTGTCGCAACTGGCGCTGCTGGGCGAGGTCAACCCCGGCGGCGAGGTTTGTCTGCGTATAAATCCCGGTATCGGCGCCGGTCATCATGAAAAAGTCGTAACCGGAGGCAAAAAAGCCAAATTTGGAATAGCCATTGAGGACTTGCCTCGGGCCCAGGAAATTGCCGCCGGCTATCAATTAGCCATTACCGGCTTAAATCAGCACATTGGCTCTCTATTCCTGGAAACCGAGGAATACGTAGCTGCCGCCGCCCAGATGCTGGAGCTCGCTGCTCAGTTTCCCAGCGTAAAGATAGTGGATTTTGGCGGAGGTATGGGCATACCTTATGACCATGTGTCCGAGCCTCGGCTTGATCTGGAGAAACTCGGTCGGGAATTAGATGATCTGGTACAGAACTGGGTGAAAAAAAACCGTCCTATAACTGTAAAAATCGAACCGGGACGTTATGTGGTGGCGGAGTGCGGGGCCATTTTGGGGACGGTCACGGCGGTAAAACATAACTATAACACTGATTTTGTCGGCTGCGATATCGGGTTTAATACGTTGATTCGTCCGGCCATGTACGACAGTTATCATGAGATTTCGGCGGTACCTGCACAGACTCGTGCTTACGCGGAATATGAAGGCTGCGTTTATTTAGTTGGGCAAATTTGTGAAAGCGGCGATATTCTTGCCCACGACCGGGTGCTGCCGGTTTGCCGTGAGGGCGATGGCATCATTGTTCATGACGCCGGCGCCTACGGGTTTTCCATGGCTAGCGGTTATAATTCCCGTCCGCTGCCGGCTGAAGTGCTAATCCAATGCGACGGGCAGGTTCGCCTGATTCGCAAAGGGCAAACCTTGGAGGAGCTCTGGCCTGACGATTAAACCTGCGTTAGTAAAGTTACAAAACCTGAGTATCAAAAAACCTGGGCCGATTTTCAGCCCAGGTTTTTTATTTATTAGGTTTGATTCCACTGCAAAAATTTATAATCTGTTTAGTTGAATGCATAAACATTCCGTCGCCAGACTCCGCATGGGGAAACACCTGGTGCTCCCCCATGCTGCGCCAAGTGCTCCTTCATGTTTATACATTCAACCTGATTAAATCGGTTTTTTGCAAGGGAATCACCTTAGGAAAGCTTATGGATAAATAATCCACTTCTCAGTTTAGGTTCAAACCAGGTTGATTTGGGCGGCATCACTTGACCGGCGTTGGCAATGTCCATTAAGTCCTGTATAGTAACCGGATACATAGAGAAGGCTACCGCCATTCCTTCGTTTACTCTTCTCTCCAGTTCTTCCAACCCGCGTATTCCCCCGATGAAATCAATTCTTTTATCGGTGCGCAGATCTTCAATGCCCAGCACCGGCCTGAGCAAATTGTTCTGCAGAATCGATACATCCAATCGTACTACCGGATCAATATCATCAAAGGTGCCGGGACGTGCTTTCAATTCGAACCAGCATCCTTCGATATACATGCCGAAGGTATGCCGGGTCAGAGGTTTATAAGGACGATCCGATGACGCTTCGGTAATGATAAATTTTTCTTCCACTGCCGCCAAAAACGCCTCCCGGGATAATCCGTTCAAATCTTTCACTACCCGGTTATAATCCATGATCTGCAAGTCTTTATCCGGAAATATCACTGCCAAAAAATAATTGAACTCTTCTGTGCCGGAGAAATCGGGATGCTGGCGGCGCCTCATCTGGCCGACCTTTACCCCGGAAGCACAACGATGGTGTCCGTCAGCAATATACAACTCCTCCACCTGCTGAAAATCCTGCTGCAATTTAGCAATGACACTCTGGTCATCAATAACCCAGACCACATGGATGATGCCGTCGTCGGCCTTAAAATTGTAGACTGGCTCATATTTCCGGCACCATTCATCTATGAGATGATCTATGTCTTCCCGGTGGCGATAGGTAAGAAAGATGGGACCGGTATTGGCGTCACACACATCGACATGGTTGATACGGTCTTGCTCTTTATCCGCCCTGGTAAATTCATGTTTTTTAATTTTGTTATCCAGATACTCGTCAATGGAACAGCAGGCTACAATCCCGGTTTGGCTGCGTCCGTTCCTGATCTGGCGGTAAATGTAGAAATTATCCTGCTGATCTTGCTGCAATACACCGTCCGCTATCATTTTGTCCAGGTTCTCGCGGGCTTTTTGATAAACTCTGGCATCATAAATATCGATGTCCGGGGATAAATCGATCTCAGCCTTGTCCGCGTGCAAAAATGAATAGGGATTGTCCTTAACTCTCTGTCTGGCTTCCTCGCTGCTCATCACATCGTAGGGCAAGGCAGCTACCCGTTCGGCCAGATCAGGTCTGGGGCGAAACGCCCGAAATGGTTTGGTTACTGACATTTACATTTTCCTCCCTGACTTAGAGTTTCAGGATATCGTCAATATTGTCCAGCAGTTCCTTCAGTTCATCCACGGTGCAATCAGCCATATGGGCGATGCGGAAGGTTTTGTCCTTTAATTTGCCGTAGCCGTTGGAGATCTGGTACCCACGTTCGCCCAGTTGTTTATTTAAATCAGCCACATCGATACCGCGGGTGTTTTTCATATTGGTTAAAGTATTTGACAAATATCTTTCATCGGCAAATAGTTCGAAATGCTTGCGTCCCCAGGCCCTTGTAATTTCCGCCATTTCATGGTGACGGCGGAAACGGTTCTCCAAACCTTCCTCCAATATTTTATCAAGCTGATAATCCAAGGCGAACATATGGGAAAGTGAAGGAGTGGAGGGATATTGATAATCCTTTTTCTTGATATAGTCATACAGTGACAGCAAATCAAGATAATAGCCGCGATGAGGCACTTGTTTGGCTCTCTCAATAGCTTTGGCCGAGAAAGAGCAAACGGCTAATCCCGGCGGCAGCCCCAGCGCCTTCTGGGTAGAGGTAATGCAAATATCGACTCCCAGCTTGTCGGTCTCGATTTTGGTTCCGCCCATAGAACTCACTGTATCCATGCAGAAAATTACCTCAGGATATTTTTTCACCACTTCCGCAATTTCATCTACCGGGTTCATCAAGCCGGTGGAAGTCTCATTATGGGTGATGGTTAATAAGTCATATTGCCCGGTTTTCAGCGCATTGTCCACCATCTCCGGAGTGGTAGCCTGACCCCATTCTGATTCAAACAGGTCGGCGGGGACGTTGTTGGCGACCGCCATTTCGTGCCAACGGTTACCGAAAGCTCCGACTGAAAAAACCGCCGCTCTCTGTAAAGTACAGGAACGAACCGCTCCTTCCATCAAACCGCTGCCTGAACTGGTGGAAAGGAGTATTTCTTCCTGAGTATAAAACAACTGCCTTAATTTATCACTGATGCGATGTTGCAAATCAGAAGCGCCCTTACTGCGGTGACCGATCATGGGCGTAGCCATTTTGGTCAAAACATCCGCGCTTACTTCAACGGGACCGGGAATAAACAATTTTTTGTGCACTTTCAAGACC
>DATMYB010000249.1:0-3093 GCA_035561215.1 Syntrophomonas sp.
TTTAAATATTTAGTACGAACTGGCAAAAAATCTGGAAGGCTATCTCAAGTCAAACCATGCTTTTTAAGCTTTTTATAGACAGTAGTCCGTGAGACGCCCATGTCTGCCGCAACTTTGGTTATATTTTGCTTATGTTTCAGCATTAGATTGACCAATCTTTCCTTTTCTTCTCTGCTCAGTATTTTATTTAATTGATCTTTGTCGACGATCTCTTCTGACAGGGCGGGCATGGGCTGCTCTCTCCTTTGAAGTTTGGTCGACATTGTACCGATTATCTCCTGGGGGATATCGTTCAGATCAATGATGCCGTCATTATCGATATGCACCAGGCGTTCGGTTAGGTTCTGAATTTCACGGACATTGCCGGGCCAGTTGTATTGCTGCAATATCTGGTATACCATCGGAGAAATGTTTTTTGCTTCATGGTTGCCGGTGTGTTTTTTTAGAAAAACATCGAACAAAAGCCCGATATCTTCAGGACGTTTCCGCAAAGGCGGGATGTTCAGTGAGATAACGTTGATCCGGTAAAATAAATCCATGCGAAAATTGCCGGTCATGGCTTGGTGGTACAAGTCTTTATGGGTAGCGCAGATAATACGCACGTCGACGGGAATGCTGATATTGCTGCCGATCCGCATGATCGTCTTTTCCTGCAGAACCCGGAGTAAAGCGATCTGCTGCTCCAGCGGCATATCGCCTATCTCATCGAGAAACAGGGTACCCCCTGATGCAAATTCAAATTTGCCCGGTTTCCCGCTGGCTTTGGCGCCGGTAAAAGAACCGCTTTCATATCCAAATAATTCGCTTCCGATTAACTCTCTGGGGATGACGCCGCAGTTGATAGCGACAAAAGGACCGTTACGGCGGGGGCTGAAGTTATGGATGGCTTGAGCGAACATTTCTTTGCCGGTGCCGCTTTCGCCGAGAACCAGGACAGTACTTTCGGAAGTGGCTGCGGCTTTGGCGTCTTCGACCAGTTTCAGCATGGCGGGATTTTTGGAATAGATATCTTCGAATTCTATTTCCGCTCGTGCGCCGCTTAAACGGTTAACCAGGCTGTGAACAGCCTGCAACGGTTTGAAAATGAACAATAGCATGATGGCGTTTTTGTCTCGGGAGGATGCGACCGAGCCGCTTACCATAAAGCAAAGCTTGGTCTTATTGGCAGTAAACCTCATCTCAGCGTCCTGAAAAGGGATACCGTCTCTGACCAGTGTTTCTATGCGCTCATCCTTGTAGCTGAAAATGGTTTGATTCAGGTTATCGATAAATCCATCCAGATTATCACCCAGCATTTTCTTCATGGCGGCATTCGTCAGTACCATTCCCGATTCTGTGCTAAAGAAAACGATACCGTCGGAAATCGTTTCTATGATCTGCGTCATCTGCCGGTTGGTAAGCTCCAGTTCTTCCGTTCGTATGCGAACCCGTTCTTCCAGTTCTTCTTTAAGTTTAATCAGATCAGCTTCCGCTTTTTTCCTGGGGGTTATATCGATAGCGGCGCTCAGGATAACTTTTCCGCCCTCATATTCAAAGGGTATGTGGAAGATCTGCATAGTGATAATTTCTTGGTTTTTTTTAATAACATCAATCTCATAACTAGGCGGAACAGGTTCATTGTTCCAGAGACGACGCATGCGTTCGGCGGTGATATGCTGCTTTTCGGGAACAATATATTCCAGAAATCCGGTTCTGTACATTTCTTCCGGTGTGTAACCCAGAGATTTATATTGTTGTTGATTGATGTACACATAGCCGCTTTTCGACAACGTGTATATATTGATCGGCAGTTTCTCTATCAATTGATAGAAAAGAGAGGTCGGGTCGTTGACATGCACCATATCGAAGTTGATGCCCAGGAGGTGCCAGCATTGCAGGTTGCCGCTGCCGTCATACTGACTGATGATCGCCCATATAATTTTTCCCTGGCCGGGAATATCGGACAGACTTACGATCGCTACCGGGGAGCGGGGGGAGGTATTACCAACACACTGGAGAATGCGATCAAATACCGGGGGCGGAATATAATCGGTCAGTACGGCATCTTTAATGTCGGTTTCATCGGCTATACCCAACTGTTTACGGTAACTGCTGTTGGCAAAAATGAGACGCTGGTCGTTGCCCAGGATAGCATACGGCAGTTTAATGGTTATGGTGTTTTGTACCAGGGCCGGGGTATTTAATCTGTCATCCTGAGAATTACTGTTCATCCAACCACTCCTTTTAAGTACGCTAAAAAGAACTTTGCTTCAGATGTCTGTCGTCACCCGTGGTTGATATGATAGTGTGGGTATGCTCTTTAAATATATTATCAACAAAAGCGAATGTTGCTCAAGATCAATTTGAATGAGAATCACTGACAAGTTTTGGTAAGCAGTATGCGCGGGTAAGTTTATATTAACGATGGAGTTCAATAACAAGAGTTTGTCCGGGAAAATTAATTGGTTCCCTGCCATACCATAGGTATAGCAAGGAACTTTATCGAGACTAGCAGTAGTTTTTGCCACGAAAGTTGAAATTAAAAATATATTATATGATCTTTAGACAAAGCCTTGATTATTTTGTGCTCTTCTTCTACGCCTTTTGGAAGTTTGCACAGCAGCACCGGACAATGCGCCAATTCACTCACCCTTTGGCTTACGCTGCCAAGCAGAGAACCTTTTAAAGCACCCAGGCCCCTACTTCCCATTACGACTAAATCAAAATTTCCCTCATTAGCTCGTGAACTAATCGTATTGGCAGGATGGCCTATAGCCACCGCAATATTTGCCTGCGGCGCTTCAATCTCTTTTTTGACGGCTTCGAGTATCGCATTACCGGACTCAACCGCGGCTTTAGATGCGGAGGGCTCAGGTAGGGGACTTCCCTCTGACCCATATTGTACGAGCCTGACAACATTTAATAAAGTAAGGCTGCCGCCATTCATAGCTGCCAAATTAGCTCCGACTCTAGCCGCTTCAACCGAGCTATCTGAACCGTCCACAGGTACCAAAATATTTTTAAACATGATAATTGCTCCTCTCTTGGTTAAGAGTTATTGCCTTTAAACTTTGCCGTAATTTTTCCAACCTTGATACAGACCTGTATAAATAC
>DATMYB010000250.1:0-2970 GCA_035561215.1 Syntrophomonas sp.
ATCTCTTTTACCTCCGCCGGAGTTTCGGCCAGCAGTAACTATCTGGCAGCAGTTGCCACTTTGATGCGCTATGCGCGCCTCAGAGTACAGACAGGCGGTACGGCGGTAGGAGTAGATGCTTATTACAATGGCCGTGCCTAGGCTGAACTCGTGACAGACGGCATCCATTTCAGGGAATCAGTATTCACAACCTTCGCGGTTAACGATTAAGGCCAATGTAAAAAAGGAAGAGCCGCTGCTGACAGGCACATGGTCTGCCGGGAAAACCGGCGGAAGAAATCAGCTGGTTTCCATTTTATGCATAACCGGTTACCCGATCATGATTTTGCCTTGGGCGTAACGGATTTCCGGCTGTTTTTTCTTGTAAGCCAGGCCAAAGCCCAGGGCCAACGGGCCGACCCGGCCCAGTAACATGCATATCACCATCAGGATTTTTCCAAAGGTATTCAGTTCCGTGCTTAGCCCGGTGGAAAATCCGACGGTTCCCAGAGCGGAGGTAACATCAAACACAATTTCCAGGAAATTATGCGGATGAGTGAGAGATATCAAAAAAGTCATGACTATTAGCAAAAATATGGCCAGAAAAAATAGCGTAAAGGAAGGGTAAATATCATTGCTGTCGATCCGGCGTTCAAACATTTCGATATCTTTTTTGCCCCGCACTTGGGCCAGCACCACCGCAAACATAAGGGCCACTGTGGTAGTTTTAATTCCGCCGCCGGTTGAACCCGGTGAGGCGCCGATGAACATAAAAACAATCAACAGGAGCTGACTGGGAAGTAACAGCGAATTTATATCAATGGTAGTGAAGCCGGAAGAACGGGAAGAGACGCTTTGAAAAAACGCTGCCAGCAGTTTCTGCGAGAAGGGCAGGGATTTCAACGCATGATGATATTCAAAGGCCAGTAGCAGGATCGTACCCAGCACAATGAGAATGGCTGTGGTCACCAGCACGACCTTGCTGTGCAGGGACAGCTTGTGGGTTTTCCTGAAGTTATATAGTTCATAGCAGACATAAAATCCAAGCCCGCCTACGATAACCAGCAAACTGACAATAAGATTTACGGTTATATCGTTGCCGAAATTGGTCAGGCTTTTAAAGTTTCCGAATAAATCTATGCCCGCGTTATTGAAGGCCGATATGGAATGAAATAAACCAAACCAGCAGGCTTTTTTCAGCCCCAGTAACGGCGTCCATTTAATGGCAAGGATAATAGCGCCGATTGCCTCCACAATAAATGTGAATGCCAGCAGATATTTAAACACCCGTACAATACCGCCGACGGCGGAAACATTAATGGACTTCTGCATCAGCAGACGTTCCCGCAGATTGATTTTCCTTCCCATTAACAGGGCGAAAAAAATCGCAAAAGCCATTACTCCCAATCCGCCTACCTGAATCAGCAGCAGGATTATAATCTGGCCGAACAAAGTCCAATGGGTGCCGGTGTCCACCACCAACAGACCGGTTATGCAAACGGAAGTAGCCGAGGTAAACAGCGCATCCACATAACTGGTAGGAGTATGGGCGGCCCAGGGAGTAGACAGCAGCAGACTGCCCAACAGTATTAAAATTAAAAAACTGCCTACTAATAGGCGGGGAGCGGTCAGTTTATTTTGCATAATATATAACCTCAAAAATTATTATAGTCTGTATCACCTAAACATTTGTTTACCGCCGGCTTAATCCTATGGGAGATGCAGGACTTCATTGCCGTAAATCGCAATACGGCCAGTACTGCGATTTCCTCAGCCTTCCCGGCCTCGTCCCTCTCCATACGAGGATTTTTCTCGGCGAATAACCTAACCCTTTAGGCGACTCAGACTTTTAGTCCATATTTGTTATTATTTCCAAGTCTTCGTTGTTCCCCAGGGCTACGATAACGTCGCCTTGGTACAGTTTTTCAGTTGGCTCCGGTGATACGATGACTTCATTATTGCGGCGGATGGCCAGTACCGTTACTCTCATTTTTTTACGCAAGCCGATCTCCATCAAGCTTTTGTTGAAAAAAGTTTTGGGGGTAAAAATTTCGATTACGCTATAGGTGGGAGAAAGATTGATCTGCTCCAAAAAATTGCTGGAAACCAGGGAGCGGGCCAGCTTTATGGCCATATCCCTTTCCGGGTAGATGACCACATCGGCGCCGATTTTTTCCAGCACCTTGCCATGCAGAGCATTTTGGGCTTTGGCCACGATCCGCTTTACTCCCAACTCTTTCAGGATGATGGTAGTTAATATATTGGCCTGAATATTGCTGCCGATGGAGACAATAACCACATCAAAATTTCTGACGCCCAGGGATTTCAGCGTGTCCTCTTCCATGGAATCCGCCTGTACCGCATGGGTGGCGATTTCGATAATGTCGTTGATTTTATCCTCGTCATTATCGATGGCCATTACCTCATAACCCAGATGGGCTAACTCCTCCACCAGGCTTTGTCCGAATCTGCCAATCCCTATTACCGCAAATTGTTTATTTTTCATCAAACATTCCCTCGTGTTGATTAGATTAGGAACCGTGCGTTCATTTATTTGCAAGCTGAACCCCGGCAGCCTATCTATAATAATATAACCCTTGCGGGGTTTAAGATAAAGGGGGTTTCCTAAAGCGGGATAAAAAAACCGGTCCCCATTGATGAGGGCCGGAGCTATGTATTTAATCAATTATGCCGGGGACTTAAATTTAGAACCCAGTGTACTGTATCACTCACATTTCGGCAAATGACTTGTCTGAATTTCCATCTGCTGTGTTGTCGTCGCTCACCTTACAGCTATGCTGAGTGACGACCCCTTGCAGACTGAAAATTCATCCTGCGTCCTTTATCCAAAAGTGAATGATACAGTACACTAGAACAGTAAAAATAAGCCTACCATGAACATATAAAGGGTGCATGTACCTAACACGGAAACACCTACAGTGCGGATAACTTCTTTTTTGCTGTAATCGGCAAACATCCTCATCACCTGCC
>DATMYB010000251.1:0-2145 GCA_035561215.1 Syntrophomonas sp.
CTTCCCGCGTCAGTGTGGATAATAACGGAAATATTTAAATCCGCCCATAAAAAAACCCGCTGTCATTGTAAGGGACAGCGGGTCAAGCCGAGTAGAAGAGACATTTGCCGGACTATTCGATTTTGCGGATCTCGCGCTGCAGTCTTTTCAATATGCGTTTTTCCAATCGGGAGATATACGACTGGGATATGCCCAGAATATCCGCCACTTCTTTTTGGGTCTTTTCATATCCGTTGTTGAGTCCGAAACGCAGTTGGATGATAATTTTTTCACGGGGATTGAGTTTATGCATGGCCTGCTGCAGCAGAGATTTTTCCACTTCTCCTTCGATGGTCTTGTAGATCATATCCGCTTCCGTGCCCAAAACATCCGAGAGCAACAGCTCGTTTCCGTCCCAGTCCACATTGAGGGGCTCATCCAAAGATACCTCGGCCCGGTTTTTCAAATTGCGACGCAAATACATCAGAATCTCGTTTTCAATGCAGCGGGATGCGTATGTAGCCAGTTTGATTTTTTTGCTGGGTTCAAACGTATTGACCGCCTTGATCAGACCGATGGTGCCGATGGAAATCAAGTCCTCAATATTAATGCCGGTATTTTCGAATTTTTTGGCGATATACACCACCAGCCGCAAATTATGTTCGATTAAAATTGATTTTACGGCGTTATCACCGCTGCCCAGCCGCGCAATAAGATCGGTTTCCTCCATCTCCTTCAAGGGAGGCGGCAGAATTTCCGCTGATCCGATATAATGAACATAACCAGGCAGCTTTTTTCTTATGTACCACTTTAAAAAACGCAGTTTCAGGCTCCTTAGTTTTTGGCCCCAATTCATAATCGCTCCCCCTCCTATGCTTATTGAACCACCTCGGATGGAATCAACATCTGATAATCATTAGCGGCGCTGAGTTTATGGGGATAGATGGCTACCACCAGATTTTTATGCAGCATTTCCCGGCGGCCTATCTTTATTTCCACCTCATCACAGCGCAGGCCTATCAGCATACCGTTCTTCTTTCCCAATGACGAAAACGGAATCAAGCGCAATCGGTTGCCCCAACTGCTGCGGCTGAAAACTTCCAGCCGTTCCTCCTCATTCATTTCCTCGGTCATGGCCCGGTTCAACTCTTCCGGCAAACAGGATTGCAGAAAATCATATTCCGCTACCACGATGGGACGGCGCGTTAAAGGATCGCGCAGACCGTTGCCGGTGTCCAGAAAACCTTCCCCTTTGCAGCTTTTATCTTCAAAGCGAAGTCTCACCTGATATTTAAGCAGCGCCGGCAATAAAGTCTGTTTAAAATAATTGCGGACATGAAAGGAAATAAAAACTAAAGCAGCCGCGCCAAACATCAGATACAGGAACGACCCGGGGGAACCCTGCCCGGCAGGCTCCAGGAAGGTGGCCGCCATGCTGGCTCCGGCCGCCACAAAACTCAAAGCATAGAATACCAGGAAAGCTTTGCGAAACTGGGGCCAGGAAACCGGGTGCAGTGCGATATATAAAATCAAGCAGGAGACCAGTACTTTAACGGGCAGCGTATAGAACAGGTTCAGGCCCGGCATAAGATTACCGATCCCGTAAATGCCTCCCACCAACGCAGCCAGCAGCAGACGGCGGTAGGATACGGATGCCCGGCAAATTTCGGCAGTCATCCACAGCAGCATAAAATCCATGGTCAGGTTAATCAAAAATGTTAGATCCGCATATACTTTGGTCGTATGCATACGTTCTCCTTGCCGGTAGGATCGATTTCTCCCCGTCCATACCAGTACTCTGTCAGCCCTAATTCCACATTTCCTTGTCGGTTAAATTACTGCATGGCTGCGTTGTCGTCAATCGCAATACGTCCAGTATTGCTCAATCCTCCGCCTTGCCCTGCAGCAATTTCCCTCGACGAATAATATGCGGACTTAGGGTTGGCAGAGTACCAGTGACGGTATGAAAATTATCCTTCATAAGAAATATGCTGGTCTGACTTGGTTATGTATTCCAAATTATAGTAAATCCCACCTCAATAAATTGTAGTTTTTAGGAAAGAGTTCCCTTATTCTTACGCCAGAAAAATAAATAAACCGGGTAATCTCTTACCCGGTTATCCTTTAATCGACAAGTATTCGTTTTTCGTCTTTATTTTTATGTAC
>DATMYB010000252.1:0-8143 GCA_035561215.1 Syntrophomonas sp.
GATTAAATGAGTAGGATTGATTTTGAAAAAGTAGGACCGGTTGCCCAGGTGGGTATAAACTCACCTGAAACCAAGAATGCGTTAGCCAATGATCTGATGGTAGAACTGGGCAAGGTATGGGATCTCTGCGAAAATGACGATGAAATCAGAGTCATAATTTTGTACTCGGCTTTAAATGATATTTTCTGCTCCGGCATGGATATTAAAGATTCTATTCCCGTACTGAATGGACAGAGACCGCCGGTTACAGAGAATGAAAAATATCTTTATGACGAGTCCAACGACTTTGCCGGGTTTGCCAAGGTTATGCTGAAAATCCGCACGTTATACAAACCGATTATTGCAGCGATAAACGGCATGTGTCTGACGGGTGGATTTGAGATGGCGCAAGCTTGCGACCTGAGAATCGGTACGGTTGATTCTAAATATATGGCCAAGGAGACCCAACTGGGCATCCAGCCCATGAGCGGCGGCAATATCAATCTGCCTTATATCATTGGCCATGGTCGGGCGATGGAAATGAATCTTACCGGTGATGCCTATCCGGCAAACACCATGCTGGAATGGGGATTCCTCAATAAGGTCTGCCCCGATAAAGAAACGATGATGCAGGAAGCGATGAAGCTGGCTGAAAGACTGGCAGCAAACGGACCGATGTCTCAGCGTGGCATCTGCCGTCTGAATAAAGAGTCAAGAGGGCTTCCCTTGGAGCAGGCTTACGCCAAGGAGATCGAAATCGCATTGCCGGTCTTTAGAGGCGGAGATCCGGTAGAAGGCATCCAAGCCATGTTTGAAAGAAGAAAACCGGTTTACCCTGATAAAAGATAACCCTTTTGTTGCTAAATATAGTGTATATCAAAATTGAGGAGGAAAAACTATGGCTTTATTAACTGATGAACAACTGATGATTCGTAAGATGGTTCACGACCTGGCAGAAAATGAGTTCAAACCGATTGCCGCTCAGATTGATGAAGAAGAAGTATTCCCTCGCAGAAATGTTGAGTTAATGGCGGAACTCGGCTTGTTAGGGATCAATATTCCGGAAGAATATGGCGGAGGCGGCGCCGATGAAATCAGCCATCTCATTGCCATTGAAGAAGTAGCACGTGTTTGTGCATCATCTTCAGCAATCCTTACCACCAATGCCCTTGCTTCCGGTCCGCTTATGTTAGCCGGTGACGAAGCGCAGAAAAAGAACTTTTTGTATCGTATCGCATCAGGCGAATGTCTGGCCGCTTTTGCCATTACTGAACCGGGAGCCGGGTCAGATAACGCGAGTATGAAATCGTTTGCCGTGAAAGACGGTACGGATTACATCATTAATGGCAGCAAAACATTTATTACTAACGCGGGGGAATCCGGCATTATTACGGTAGTGTGCAAAACTGACAAAGAAGCAGGCTACAAGGGATTTAGCATTTTTGAAGTAGATGCAGGCACCCCCGGTCTGACCATTGGCAAAAAAGAACATAAAATGGGCATGCATGCTTCCGATACCCGTGAAGTTATTTTTGAAGATATGCGTGTGCCCGCCGCCAATATGGTCGGGGCGGAAAACAAAGGTTTTTACATTTTAATGGAGACTTTTAACTTTACCCGTCCGGGTGTCGGCGCCCAGGCGTTAGGTATTGCCCAGGGAGCATATGAAACTGCCCTCGCTTATGCCCAGGAACGGGTGGCGTTTGGAAAACCCATCATTAAACATCAGTCGGTGGAAAGCATTCTTGCCGACATGGCGATTCAGATTGAAGCGGCTCGTCACTTGGTATACCATGCGGGGACTTTGCTTGAGCGTGATGGAGGAAACGCGTCTCCTGAGACCATAAGAGTGGCGGCTGCCTGCAAAGTATTTGCCTCTGATGTGGCCATGCGTGTAACTACCGATGCGGTTCAGGTACTTGGCGGCTATGGCTATATTAGGGAATATCCGGTCGAGCGCATGATGAGAGATGCAAAGATTACTCAAATATGGGAAGGAACCAACCAGATCCTGCGTGGCATCATTGGGAAACAAATCGTGAAATAATCGGCATCCAAATAAATTGGTTACTATTACGCGCACAAAGGAGAATGACAAATGGATTTTAGGCTTAATAAAGAAGACCAACTGATTCAGAAAATGGCCAAGGATTTTGCTGAAAAAACGGTTGCTCCTATTGCCAAGCAGATTCACGAAACCAACGAAGTCCCCATGAAAGTTCTGAAAGAAATGGGTGAGCTGGGGCTGTTTGGGATTTCCATCGAAGAAAAATATGGTGGCGGTGGAACCGGTTTTGAAAAAATGGTTTTGGCCTTGGAACAAATAGCCCGGGTATCGACGGGTCTAGGAACCATTATGGGGGTTCACACGATGGCCGTTTGTGCAATCAACTTTTTTGCACCGCAGCCGCTAAAAGATGAGTATTTGCCTAAGCTGGCCAAAGGTGAATTATTCGGTGCCTTTGCCTTCACAGAACCTGGTACAGGCTCCGATCCCAAGCAGATTACCACGACCGCAATCAAGAATGGGGATTTCTACGTAATCAACGGCACCAAGAGATTTATCTCCAGTCCGAATTTGCAAGGCCCCATGGTCGTATTTGCCCGGGAAAGTGAAACCCAGGAAGTAACCGCCTTTCTGATTGACAAATTCTGTGAAGGTTATTCAACCTCTCAACCCTGGAGCAAGATTGGCTATCATGGGTCCCATCTATGCGACATTTACCTGAAGGATGTACGTGTGCCCAAAGAACGGATTATGGGAGAAGTCGGCAAGGGATTCAATATCTTACTGCTGGCCATAGCGACCGGTAAAATCGGCACCAGCACCGTTGCTCTCGGCAGTATTCTAGCTTGCTATGAAGAAGCGGTGAAGTACGCGAAGGAAAAAATGCACCGGAATGCGCCGATTGCAAAATTTCAGGCCATTCAGTTGAAAATTGCTCGTATTGCCACTCTTTACCGCACTGCCAGCCTGCTGTGCTATCAGCTCGGACAGAATGCAAATGATATCAAAGATCCGAACTGGTTTGCGAAAGAAGCAGCATTGGTCAAAGGCTATGTTAGTGATGTTAATGTACAGGCGGCGCAGCTTGCCATGGATGTACACGGTTCCTATGGTTTGATGGATGATTATGATATCTGCCGTTACTATGGAGACGCAATTATTGCGCCCCAAATCGAAGGCGTATCAGATATGCAAAGGATCATCCTGGCCAGTTCAATTCTAAAATAAAGCCGGAAAGTGAAGATATTTTTCGGGTTCAGAATAGGTAAGAAATTTTTATAAATGCCATACCAATTGAATTGCTAAAAAGGAACCTAAGAAAGGGGCTTGTTCCGACGATGAATTGGCGGAAATACTACAATGAACGAAAGATCAGCATAGACGATGCAGCAGCAATGATTCAGAACAATGATGTAATCGTATATGGGCATGCCGCATGTGAAGCGCGTCTGTTTGCTGCAGCCCTGATGAAGCGAGAGAAAGAGCTGTCAAATGTAAAGGTTATTCATGGTGTTTCTTTTGGTCCCGGCTTGTACTGCCAGCCAGAGGTAGATCCCAGTTGCATCCAGCATGTGTCTCTTTTTGCCGCGGCTCAAACCAGAAAAGCGGTTCAGGAGGGCAGAGCGAGCTTTGCTCCCATGCACTTTTCCGATATCCCAACCAACTTCCAAAATGGCCTGCTCGGCGTGACCGTATCCGTTTTGCATGTATCTAAACCGAACGAAGACGGGCTTTGTTCGCTGGGAGTAGGGTGCGATTATGAAAAAGAAGGCAAAGAGGCAGCCAGGCTTGTCATTGCCGAAGTCAACGAACAAATGCCCAGAACGTATGGTGATACATTTGTTCATGTATCTGAAATCGACTACTTTGTTGAAACCGATGAACCGGTCCTGACGATCGGCTTGCCTGTCATTTCAGATGTTGAGAAAAAAATAGCCGCCCATATTTCCGAATTAATTGAGGATGGCGCTTGTCTGCAGCTTGGAATCGGCGGGGTGCCAAATGCTATCATGGAGGGCTTAAAGACCAGAAATGATTTGGGAATCCATACAGAGATGCTGTCGGACAGCGCAATGGACCTCATTAAGAGCGGCGTTGTTACCAATAAGAAAAAAAGTATCCATCAAGGGATTTCTGTCGCTACCTTCGCGGCAGGAAGCAAAGAATTTTATGACTGGATCAATGAAAATTCTTTGGTCGAGCTTCACCGGGTTCAATACATTAATGATCCACGCATTATTGCTGCGAATGATCATGTGCTGTCTGTTAACTCTGCATTGCAGGTTGATTTGATGGGGCAAGTGGTGGCCGAGACGGTTAATGGCCGTCAGTTTAGCGGCATAGGCGGACAAATGGACTTTGTGCGCGGGGCCAATTGGTCCAAGGGCGGGAAGTCTATCATTGCTATGCCAGCCGGCGCCAAGGGCGACACGATCTCCAGAATTGTTGCAGCTCACAAGGCAGGGGACGCGGTAACCACTCCGAGAACGGATGTGGATTATATTGTAACTGAATTTGGTTCTGCCAGATTGAAGGGCAGAGGCATTGCCGATCGGGCTAGACTTCTGATCGCAATCGCTCATCCCAATTTTAGAGATCAGCTTAAGGATGAGTTTAAAGAGGTATATGGCTACAAGTTATAACCAGCCAGAATATTAATTTGATGAATGCCAATGTGTACACAGAAGTTGCTCAATTTCTGTGTACACAATTTTGAAATTAAATATACAAAAGGCTTATGGCATATGAACAAGAAACAGAGGAGGAAAGTGTGCATGGAAGACAGATTTGACGCCATCATTGTGGGCGGCGGACTGTCAGGGTTAGCAGCGGCCTATACGCTAGCCGAGGCAGGACAGGAAGTCTTGCTTATCGAGCGCGGCGATTACTGCGGCGCCAAGAATGTTACCGGCGGCAGAATGTATGTGAACCCCATCAAAGATTTGCTCCCGGATATCTGGAAAAAAGCACCCTTTGAACGCGGCATCGCTCATGAAGAAGTTTGTCTCATGTCAGAAAAGGGAAGCATGCTGCTGCGTTACTCCGGAGACGAATCAGCCCAGGAACCGTACCAGAGCTACAGCGTTACCAGAGCCAAATTCGATAAATACCTGGCCAAGCAAGCAGAACGAAAAGGCGCCAGCATCGTCGTTAAAACCCGGGCCGAGGACATTCTATGGGATAATGGCAAAGTCGACGGGATTATTGCCAATGGCGATGAATTACGAGCCAACGTCGTCATTGCCTGCGATGGAGTACTGTCTTTCATGGCGGAAAAAGCAGGTCTGAGAAAACCGGGAGAAGCAAAGCACTATGCGGTTGGATTTAAAGAAATCATTGAGATGGATCAGAATTTATTGGAAGCACGTTTCAACCTAAAAGACAATCAGGGCGTCGCTCGCCTGTATATGGGAGACGTTACCAAAGGCAAGTTCGGCGGAGGATTCTTATATACCAATAAAAATAGTATCAGCTTAGGAATCGTTATGGGTATTGCCGATCTGATCAACGATGAACCGCAAATCCCGGCCCCGGAAATGTTGGAACTCTTTAAGAACCGTCCCGAAGTGGCCGCCTTGATTGAAGGCGGAGAAACGGTAGAGTACTCCGGCCATGTAATCCCTGAAGGCGGATACAAGCATCTGACCCCACTGTACGGCAACGGCATACTGGTATGCGGTGACGCCGCCGGCTTTTCCATTAACAGCGGCGTAACCGTGCGGGGGATGGAATATGCCATTGCCAGCGGTTATTACGCAGCCAGGGCGGCCATACAAGCAAAAAACCAAAACGATTTTACAGCTCGCGGACTTTCCTGCTATGAACAGTACTTGCATGACAGCTTTGTCATGCAAGACTTTAAAACCTTTAAAGATGTACCGGAAGCGATGGACCACAAGCGGCTCTTCACTTATTATCCAGAACTGGCCATTAATACGATGCAGAAAATGTATGAAATCCCTGCTGGACCCAAAGATCGGATCATGCCTACGGTAAAAGGAATGATCAGTTTCAAAGACATCTGGGGAATTCTGACAAAAGATGCAGGAAGGATGATGAAGCTGTGAGCGAGATAAAACCACCGATAGGCTTGAAAGCCAAGTTAGGTCTTGATGTCTTTAAACATGACAGCGAATTCCACATCCGCATCGTACCCGGGATGGAGAGTGATAAGAGACTGCGCCGGGCAATCATGGTATGCCCGGCCGGTTTGTACTCCCTCAATGAAAAGGGTGAAGTAGAACTGAGTCAGGACGGCTGCCTGGAATGCGGAACTTGCAGGATTGCCTGCGGGCCGGAGGTGCTGGCCTGGTATTATCCCCATGGCGGCGCCGGGGTACAGTTCCGCTTTGGCTAGGCATTACTATAAAAATTTACGATAAATCAAAGCTGCTCGTATCTAAACATTCAGAGCTTTTTATCAGATAATCTTTCTCCCTGGATTTAAGGGCAAGAAAATATAGATTAGTAGGAGGTATAACAATGAATATCGTAGTAGCGATGAAGCAGATCCCTGATCTTGCCCAGATCAGGATCAAAGATAGAAAACCGGTCCTGACTGACGTGCCGCTAACCTTCGGCAGTCTCGATAAAAACGCACTGGAAGCGGCTGTGCAGTTAAAAAATTCCGCGGGCGGAACGGTCTATGCCTTGGCGGTGGGCAGCGAAGACCTTGAAGATACTATTAAAGAAGCGCTGGCTGCCGGAGCGGATGAAACACTACTACTGACAGATGATGAATATGCAAATCTTGAAAGTGATCAGACGGCTGTCCTGATCGCAGACCGTATAAAAAAAATGAATGATGCAGGCATTATTCTTTTAGGGGAAGGCAGCGGCGACAATTACAGCGGTCAGATGCCCGGACGTCTTGCTGATTTGCTTGACGTACCTGTCATCGGCTATGCCAAATCCCTGGAATTGAACGGAACCACAGTAACCGCTGTTTGCAGTCTGGAAGACTGTGAGGAAACTGTACAGGCCCAGACGCCGGTGGTGATATCGGTTGTCTCGGATATTAATGAAATACGCATTCCTGCTGTCACAGAGATTCTTAAAGCAGGGAAAAAACCAAAAGAGGTTCTGGATGCGGATGATGTGGAAATCGAAATACCTGCAGCCTCTGTAAAAACACTGACTTCACTAGCGCCGGAGAGCAACCGAAAGTGCATTTCGGTTAAGGATGTTGCAGAGCTGATTGAAAAGATTAAGGCTGAGAATCTGTTATAGAGAGGTGTTAAACATGGCAAACGTAATGATTTTTAGTGAAAATACAAATTTGGCAGCAGAACTGTTGACTGCGGCCAATTTGATTGGCGATGTCAAGGCGGTATCCATTAATAATGAAAAGCAAGCTGTGGCCCTGGCCTCGACCGGTGCGCAAGTCCATGCCGTAAATCAGGACAGCCTGGTCATGGCTGATGCAGGAGCCGTTGCCTCAATTCTTCAGCAGGCTGCAGAGGAACTTGAATGTACCGTGGTTTTGCTGTCCTCAGACCGCAGAGGAAAATTGATTGCCGGGTCTTTAGCGCAAAAGATGAAGGCCGGTTGTCTAACTGGAGTTATTGATTTGAAAATGGACGGTGACAAAATCGTCTGCCAGCGCAACACCTTGGGCGGTACAGTCATATCGGATCAGACCTTTGTCAGCCCGACTCAGGTCATTGCCGTAGCGCCCAAAAGCTTTGCCTCCGCAGAAAAGGCCGACGGCGGAAGCATCCAGGAGTTAGTGACAACCGGCGCATCCACTGGTTTGGTATTTGTTTCATCTCAGACAAAGGCCGGCGATTCAGTTGATATAAGCGCTGCAGATATATTATTGGTAATTGGCATGGGCGTTGAAAATCAGGCAATGATAGCTACTGTTAATGATATTACGGATCAACTCGGAGGGGCTGTGGCTTGTACCAAGCCAGTGGCGACGGACCGCAAGTGGTTTGACGAGGACCGCATCGTCGGCATCTCAGGTAAAACCTGCAAGCCAAGCTTGGCCATTCTATTAGGGATATCCGGTCAAGTACAATTCTATGCCGGCATTCGTGATTCGAAAACCATTGCATCGATCAATAATGATGAAAACGCTTTGATAGCAAGTATGTCCGATTACATTTTGTGCGCTGATGCGGAAGCTGCTATCCAGCAATTAAAGAGTACGCT
>DATMYB010000253.1:0-5980 GCA_035561215.1 Syntrophomonas sp.
ATTAGCAATATATATGCCAGCTTATAAACCCCTATATATCCATACTTTTACCTTCCGTGACGGTGTTTCATTTCGTTGATATTTACAAAATGAAAATCTGAGGGGGAATAGGGCGGGGGGAGGTGAGCGCAGGGTAGATCATATAGATTGGCAACTTCGGTAATGGTCATACGATTACCGAAAATGATTTCACGGTTGGAATTCTTGAAAGAGGTCGTGGAAAGGAAATTTTTGAAGCAGTGGGCAGCGATAGCAATGGGTACTAAATTGCTTGCTTACTATGAATTGGCCAAAGCCAAAGATAGAATATTCTCCCCAAAATAATGCAGGCTGCTTTAATAATCCATTAAAAAGCAGCCTGATTATTTTCTTATTCATTCGTCATGTAGCTTGTATCGTCTACAATGTAAAAACTTCTTATTGTCGCTCCAACGTAACCCGGACGCTTGCCTGTCTATTTATCAGCATCCTTCTTCTCTTTTTCTTGCGCTTCATAAGCAGCAAATTCTTCCGCGGTTAAACCGCATTTGGTGCACTGTTGATTGGTAGGCTTGTTCCAAGCACCGCACTTGGGGCATTTTATCGGCTTGGTGGCGCCTGCAGGTCTGAAACACATTAAAACGCATCTCCTTATAGAATTTTTAAATATTCCTGCCCTTCCGACGGAAGGGCAGGACAATCTGAGCCTGCACTATTTTGGGGTAAACATAACCATTTTGCTTTTACCGGCCATTTTAGCAGCCAGTTCTTCTACTGTTCCATACTCCATACAGGCAGCCTGGCAATGATGAACACAAGTCGGCAATTTGCCTTCTTTCACCCGATCTTCGCACAGGTTGCACAGTGCAGTGGGCATCGGCATCATGAAATAATCCCATTTATCAGTGCCCGGTATTTGGGCAGGTCCATAAGTTGCTACTTTGATGCCGTATTGGCCTAAGGGCAGCCCCAGCTCAACTTTACAAGCGGTTTCACAGCTGTGGCATCCGGTACAGTATTCGTAATCGATCAATAAAGCCATGCGACTATCTGACATTTTTGAATCCTCCCATCCGAGTAACGATAGCATTAACATCTTGCCGGTCATTTTCCAGGGTTACCGGGTAAACCTTGCAGATCTGGTTTTTGTACGGCGCTCCATACAAAGTCGGGCCGGTTACCCCTTGTTGAGTAAGGTTGTTGATATTGGATTCAAATACTCCAAATAAGGTAGGTTCCGCCCCTTCTTTCTCCGGGAACCACCAGCCATGCTCAGCCCGAATAACTCTGGGATCCAGGGTGGCGTTCTTCCTTACCCGCTGTTTGCATTTGCCGCGCATGTTTTCGATCCAAACCCAGTCTCCTTCTACCACGCCTATTTGCTCCATGACATCCGGATGAAGATCAACCAGCGGATCAGGATGGGACTCGCGCAGAACAGGTACCTGACGTTGTTCCGAATGGAAGTATTCCCAAGTACGGGCGCCCGTAGTCATGATCAAAGGATATTCCTTCATTAATTCAGGGGTTGTATAAGGGCCTTCCGGCGGTTCTTCATGATAAGGCAGCGGATCGAATCCCCAGGCCTCGAACAAGGTAATAAACAGTTCGCATTTACCGGTATTGCTGTTGAAACCCGGCTCTCCGTCATCACGCAGCCAGCCTTTTTCGTATTTGCGATATCCCCAATCGTCCGGCCAGTCAATAACTTTCTTTTTAAGATCGTCAAAGGTCATTTCGGTTTTGGCCGGCCAGCCGGCATGGAAACGGTTACCGCTCTGAATCCACCAATCCATCATCTCCTCGTCGTTTTCCCAGGGGAAAAGATCGGGGTTCAAGCGTTTGCCGATATCAAGAATGATCTGTTCATCGGATTTGGCTTCATAGTACTGGCTTACTTTAGTTACCGCCCGCAGCGGCCACCACCATACACGACCGCTGTTGCGTTCGGCGCTCATGCCGGCCGGCAGTACCAAGTCGGCGCAGGCTACGGCGGTAGGTGTCATAAACAGGTCAACAACAACGTTGAAAGGTACTGATTTCATGGCATTATATACCCTGGGCGCGTCGGCCGACATATTGGCAAAGGTATTGGTGCTCTGGATAAACAGCATCTTAATGGGATAAGGTTTGCCGGTTTCAATCGCTTGCAATACCGTATCGCCATTGGCTGTCGGGTCAAAGCCCAGAGCATGCAGAGGAGATACGTCAGCGCCCAGCATCTTGGCCAGCATTTCCTCGGACAGGTTCCACAGACCGCAACCGTAGGAATCACTGATATCGTAGGCGCAACGCGGGATCATGCAGCCTCCGGGAACGTCGATATCACCGCAAATAGCTGCCATACAGAGCAATCCATGGGCGATCGGAATGCCGGCAACCGACTGGTCAACGGCCAGGCCCCACTGGATGGCGGCCGGTTTAGCATTGGCAAACAGGCGAGCCGCCTCGATAATCTGCTCTTTTGGAACCCAGGTGATTTCAGCTACTTTGTCCAGGTTGTATTTTTCTTCATTTACGCGTTCTTTCAGTTCCTCATAACCGTAAGTCCAATTTTCCACAAAGTCATGGTCGATCAGATCTTCGTTGATGATTACCTGCAGCATGGCGATAACCAGAGCAGCATCCGAACCGGGGCGGACTCTCATCCATACGTCAGCCCTGGAAGCCAGCCAGGTCAGGGAGGGATCTACGACGATCAATTTCGTGCCGCGCTTCATACAGTCAACGATCCAGTGTCCGAAGAAGCCGTCACCGTTGCTGATGAGCGGATTGTTTCCATAGACCAGAATAACTTCGGGAAGCTTGTATTCCGGATCATCAAAACGTTTCTCCAGGTGCTGTGAACAGTCGGCCACAATAAAATCGCCCATAAAGCAGTGGCCGATGGTGGTACGGGGCAGGTAGCAAGCATCGCCTGACAGGAATCCCAAGACGAAGTTGGGGCTTCCAAAAGCACTGTAGGAAAGATATGGTGTCTGCCAGCAGATATTGCGCCCGGTACCCTGCATACTAACAATAGATTCAGGGCCAAATTCTTGTTGGATCTTGCGCACATGGTCGCACAGAATATCGTAGGCCTCATCCCAGGATATACGCTCCCATTTGTTTTCACCGCGTTCGCCTACTCTTTTCAGCGGATATTTCAGGCGCTCGGAATGATTAACGGTATCTCTCATCGCCAGGCAGCGCATGCACAATCTGCCTTCATTATACGGACTGCGGGGATCTCCTTCTATTTTTTCCACTTTACCGTCTTTGGTGTAGAATAAAACGCTGCAGCCGTTGTGGCATCCTGGGCCGGTCCACTGCATGGTACGGGTTACGGTATAGTCGCCTTCCTGCCACTGCCAATCCTCTTTGTAAACGTCCAAGTTTACACCTTTAAGCATTCGTTTTCCCTCCTGTTTCATTTGGTTAAATGTCGATAAGTTAATGGGTACTGTCGTTTTTCAGGAAATTATCGTTGTTATTTGATTGGTGCTCAGTGCGAATTGTTCACCTGCTATAATCTACTAGCAAAAAGCTTGCCAACCTTAAAAATCCCCTATTTATAGAGGTTTACGCCATTTTATCTCCCTGCCAAATGAGTATAAAAATCTTCTCATTCTGCGAGATTAGTTTATTTTTAAGAACCTTAAATCAATCGGATACATTAATAGGCAAAGGAAATTTAGCATCTTTCGAGGGATTAAAAGCTATGAAAAATGCTCATAAAGTAAGCGTAAAAACTAAATTCCATAATGTAACCCGTACCATGTAAAGGTATGGTACGGGTTTGGTTCGTTAGTATAAAATTTTGCTGTTAAGGAGAGGGTAAAAATCTCTTTAGACGATCTTGGAACCTTAATCCTTGAGCTCCCTTAAACATTGAAGTCATCCCTGTAGACGGCAGCACATTATACAGCAAAGTTTTTGCCGCAACTGGGGCACTTCGGAGGATCGAACCAAGTATACTGAACGTATTCATTGCCGCATTTTGGGCAGTTTTTGTTTTCCGGGATAACGTTATTGACCTGCCCGCAGGCTTTGCAGGTGTACTGCTTTTTTTCCCGGTCAAATTGCTGAGGTACTAATTTTCTCCCGCAATTGCTGCAATCCATTGAATATGCCATTTTATCACTCCCTATTTTATGTTTTAAAAATGAATGAACTTTTTCGCACTGAAATCCAATCATTCATAATAAGCGGCGCTTACTTAGTAAGCGGGGTATTATAAGTACAGGGCCGGTAGACGCCGTCCTCCGAAATAATTTTGTGCCGCGCGCAAGGTTTACCGCACATTAGGCCGCTGTAGTTACAGAAGGCCGGGCTTTTTTTCGGGCGTCCCGGCAAGACAGCTCCACATCGTTTGCAAATCAAATCCGGTAAAAATTCAGGAAAATAGTATCTACCGCAGTTGGGGCATTGCATTCCCCTTTCCATAGGCGGTTTACATTTTCCGCAAAACGGGTTGCAAATTCCACATCCAGGCATTTTTACACCTTCTAAATAAAACTGATAATGATCTAAACACCGGCTAGAATTATCTCCCCGTCGGTTTTCAATAGATGAAAGCGGTTACCGGGAGATAACCCATAGCTCTTCCAAACACGTTTCCGGTTTTTATTTCGCATCCACCGCCACATCATGTTGATATATCTTGGACATTCCCATACAGATCAACGCCAATAAAGCTGCCAGCGCCAGCGGAATCGTACCGGCCGCCCAACCGTAAGCTTCGACTACGGCGCCTTCCAAAGGAGGTCCAAGCACCATCCCCAAATTCATGAAAGTCACCATAATAGCCAGAGCCATGGCGGCTTGCTCAGGTTTTTTTACCGTCTGGGGACACAAAGTCCAGAAGGTCGTACAAATAGAACCCTCCAAAAAGGGATAGATGATAACAAACGGTATAATGAAAGAAGGATTGTGCATACGGAAGCTGACAAACAAAACAATCACATACAGGGCCGCCAGTATCACGCCAAATCTTTTACGGTCCGCTACTTTGTCCAGCAGATACCCGATCAAGAACACAAAAGGTATCTCCAGCATATAAATGAGTCCGACATAGTTGTTGGCCACTCCAATATCCCATCCAAAGGCTTCACTCCAGTACGGAGCGGTCCATGTACACCAGCCGAAGCAGCCAATACAGAAGAAGAAAGCTACGCCGGCCATCCACCAGGTTGAACCGGATTTGAAGGCTTCCCAAATAGAAACGGTGTCGGATTCGACATCGGCATAATTATTTTCTGCCGGCGGGCTGGCAATAAAAATTCCATACAGGATAAATCCTAGTATACATAAAGCTATACCGGCATACCACATGCCCTGCCAGCCAAAAGCGACGGTAAGCGACGCACCTACAAAAAAGGTTATCGCCTGGGCAACCATTTGCCATGATCCCCAGATTCCCATAGGAAAGCCACGCTTCTCCGGCGGGAACCACATTGAAATTAATGTCGGTGCAACTACGGCTATGATGCCTACGCCCAATCCTTCAACGACTCTGCTGACCATCATCATGGCAACACTGTCTGAAAAAACTCCTATCAAAGAACCGATTACCGCGGCTGCCAGTGATAACAGTCCGCTCACCTTGGGACCCAGCTTATTTATAATAACTGCGGCCGGTATGGCAGTAGCCATACCCATAATGGAAAATATCGATGACAACCAACCGGCCGTAGTCATGTCAATTTGGAAAGCATCCATAAGGGTGGTAATAACCGGGGGGATTTTATTCTGAACCCAAGCCAAAGCTATCCCCGCTAGAAATGCGACTAACATAACTGTCCAAGCTTTGCGTTTCACGTATTATAACCTCCTATAAAATAACGATACGAGAGCCAATATTCTTTCGGAGCAGTTAAAACTTTGGTTCGCGAAAGCTTAAACACTTTCACGCACTCGTCCGTTCCCCCTTTACTTTAGATTTCGGGACAATTCGCACTTTATAACACTACTAAAGAAGCAATAAGTGTGCCAATTGGTATGTAGCGCCTTTAATGAGGAT
>DATMYB010000254.1:0-5423 GCA_035561215.1 Syntrophomonas sp.
GGCAAAAGGGGAGCGGAATATGAAAGTGCTAATGCTTAGCTGGGAGTATCCCCCCCATATGGTGGGAGGATTGGGCCAGCATGTGTACGATATCACTCGTTACCTGGTCAGGCAGGGCGTGGAGCCGCATATAATTACTCCTCGGGTCGAAAACCAACCCGATCATGAGACCTTGGACGGGGTTTGTATCCATCGGGTTGGTAATCCTATCAGTGAAGCTTCGCCTGATGATTTTAAAGGCTGGACATTTACTTTCAACAGCGAGGCTATCCGGGAAGCAGTGCGCCTGAACTCTCAAACCGGCGGCTTTGACATCATTCATGCCCACGACTGGATGGTAGCCTATGCCGGCCGATCCGTCTCCAAAATTTTCAGCGTACCTCTGATCACCACCATTCATGCCACGGAATACGGGCGCAATTTGGGCCTTCATAACCGTACCCAACGGGAAATCAATGAAATCGAAAAAAATCTGGCACTGGAAGCAGATCAGATCATCTGCTGCAGTCAATATATGCAAGATGAAATCTGCTCGCTGTTCGGAGTTCGCCGCGAGGCGATAAAGATCATTCCCAACGGTGTCGAACCCGAACAGTTTGTTGAACTACCGGAAAATCCCCAGATAGAATTTGATCCCCGGGAAAAAGCGCTGGTGTTTTTAGGGCGGCTGGTACCGGAAAAAGGGGTCTGGCAACTGCTGCATTGTTTTCCGCGGGTGCTGGAAAGTGTACCGGAAGCCAAATTGTATATTGTAGGACGGGGACCGCAAAAAAAAATTCTGGAGCAGCGGGCGCAAAAATTAGGTATTGAAAAAAAGATAGTATTCACTGGATTTATCCGTGAAAAGGATAGAAATTACGTATATCACCAAGCCAAGGCGGCAGTATTTCCAAGTCTGTATGAACCTTTCGGCATCGTTGCCCTGGAAGCCATGGCCACCCGCACGCCGGCCATCGTCAGCGAAGTGGGCGGGCTTTCTGAAATTGTCGTGCACCGGCAAACCGGGCTTAAGGTTCCCCCCGGACACGAATCTAAACTGGCCGAAGCCATTATTGAAATCCTGTCTGATGACGGACTGGCTCGACAGTTAACCGATAACGCAGTCAGAATGATTGAATCGGTTTATAATTGGAATCATATCGCCGGCAGTACGATTGATGTCTATAATGAAGTCACCGCGCGTATTAAGGCTAAGAAAACCGGCCGGAGCAGTGTCGGTTAATATGTCGGAGGAAGTGTAACTTTTGAATTCCAACATAATGCTGGTGCTGCACAGCCATATTCCGTATGTCAAGAAGCAGGGGAGATGGCCTTTCGGTGAAGTATGGCTGTTTGAGGCCATGGCTGAGACTTATATACCATTTCTGCGCATATGGCTGCGTTTGAGAGGCGAAGGAATGCGGGCTCCGGTTACTTTAAGCCTCAGCCCGCCGTTGCTGGATCAGCTGAGTTCCCCCTATATCCAAAAGGAATTTTTAAACTATCTGCGCGAACGGGAAAATAAAGCGGCTGAGGATGAACGTTATTATCTATCCGTAGCCGAACCCAATATGGCGGCATTATCATCATTTTATTACCGCTTTTACCGGGATATAAGGCGGGATTTTTCCCTTGAATTGGGCAACGATCTGGTGGGCGCTTTTAAGGAATTAAAAAACTGTGGGGAAATCGAGATTATTGCCACCGCCGCCAGTCATGCGTATTTGCCGCTGCTCAACCCTAAAAGTCTGCAACATCAGATCTATTGGGGGATCAAAACTTATGAAAAATATTTCAACTGCGCTCCGGAAGGCTTTTGGCTGCCGGAATGCGGTTACTTTCAAGGGATCGAAGATCTGCTGATTGCCAACGGCATCAAATACTTTTATGTTGACAGCCATGCGGTGGAAGGAGGCAAGCCGTTGGGGGAATTCAGCCTCATGGATCCCGAACTGGACTGCAGCAATGAGGTTTTTGCCAACACCGGACTCAGCACTTACCGCCCTTATAAAATTAAGGATCGCAATATTATGGTTTTAGGCCGCAACGCCATGATCAGCCAGCAGGTTTGGTCGGCCGATTACGGTTATCCTGGGGACAAGGTTTATCGGGAATTTCACCGCGAATCTCCCCGTTCCGGGTTTAAGTACTGGCGCATAACCGATCGCAGCAACGAGACTAAGCTGCCTTACGAGCCCGAACAGGCCCGGCTAAAGGTAAAACAGCACGCCCGCCATTTTTTGAACAACTTGAGAAATACCAGCTATGAAGCCGTCAATTTGGGATTTGAACAGCCTCTGATTGTCGGCTGTTATGACACCGAATTGTTCGGCCACTGGTGGTGGGAAGGCATCGACTGGCTGGAGGAAGTGGTGCGCGGTATTGCTACGAGCAAGGAAATGAGTTTTATTCTACCGGCGGAAATAGAGCTTCCTGCCGCTGAAGCCCAGGTATTTGAATCATCCTGGGGGACGGGCGGCAAACATTACATTTGGGAAAACAAGGAGACCGAATGGATGTGGGAGATACTGAACAAGGCCAGCCGGGAATTCGAAGAATTGGATAAAGAACGTCCTGCCAGCGCGGTCAAATCACGTTCTCTGGCCCAGGCCATGCGGGAGTTGATCTTGATCGAGAGCAGCGACTGGATGTTTATGGTCACCAACAACCTGACCCGGGATTATGCTATAAAACGATTTTTTGAGCATTACGCCAAGTTTTTACGTCTGGTGAACGCCGTTCGTGACGATAATTACAGCGATGATTTTGTCGCCTGGCTGAAGCAGATTGAAGCGGAAGACGATTTTCTTTCGTTTATCGATTAAACTTTGTACTCGGTCAACCCTAATTCCACAATTCCTTGTCGGTTAAATTTCTGCATGGCTGCGTTTGTCGTCAATCGCAATACGTCCAGTATTGCTCAATCCTCCGCCTTGCCCTGCAGAAATTTTCCTCGACAAATAATATACGGACTTAGGGTTGACAGACTACTAGCAGGAGGTAGTTTGTGAAAGGGTATATCGCCTTTTGTCCGCATTTCCACCAGCCGCATTTCCAATTGCATCGTACCCGGGAGGAGACTTTTAAGAATTCTTATCAGCCCTGGTTGGAGTTGCTGCAGGAAGCAGCGCAGTTGGAGAATTTTTTTATAAATTTACATTTTTCCGGTCCTTTCCTGTATTGGTTCCGGGAACAAAAACAGTCATACCTGCACGATTTGAAGAAATTGCTTGCCAGCGGGCGGATCGGACTGATCGGCGGCCTGGCGGATGAACCTTTTATTCAGCTCAGTTCCCGCAGTGACGACTGTTTATATCAGTTGAAAAAATATGATGAATTGTGCAGCGAGCTGTTTGGCGTTCAGGCCCCGGCCTGGCAGGGTATCCACTTGGTGGAGCGCGAGTGCGGCGAATATCTGCTGAGCCGCCTTACCCAGGCCGCCCATCTGCTGGGAGCGCCGGCGATATATTATCTGGACGCGGAAACTTTTTACCGTCCTCACTTTTACCGTCCGGGGGGAATGTCAGATTATTGCCTGCGGCATTTCGGATTTAAAGACCCCGTTTCCATGACCACCATATCCCATATTCCCGACGAGATGCTGTATTTTGGACTGCAGGATGAAATCAACGGCCAGTTTTTCCAGGCGGTGCCGGTCCACACCCAATTCCGCTATCAACTGCTGAAACGCAACGCTTTTACGGCCGACGATAATGTACAGATAAAACCGGTCCACTATTATTTTTATATCAAAGACGCACTGGAACAGGCTGCCAAATTCGCTCTCCAGTATGGACGAGAAATCAGCCCCTTGCTGGTCATATTCGAAGACGCTGAAAAGATGGGGCAGTGGAGCAAGGATGCCGCCGGGGACCGGCAATGGTTGCTGGAATTTTTCCGCTTGGTAAATGACGATCCGGAACTTGATTTTATCGGCCTGCGGGATTATCTGGAGCGGGAGGGAGTGCTGGACAGTTATCCGGCTGCCAGCAGCCACAGCTATCCGGAGTGGGAGAATTGGACTGCCGGGAGGGGCATAAGAGGAGTAACTTACGGCGATGAAAGATTGCGCCGGGTCATCAGCCGTCTGCGTGTATTTGAGACCAAACAGGAACGCTTTGAGCATACCATCGTGACGGCTGCAATCGCCAGTAATTGTTCCGAACGGCTGCAGGACATGCAGGTGCGAGCGGTAATGAATTCGCTGGAGCGTTATGAATTCATCGAGCAAATTTTGCAGGACCAGTACCCGCTTCATTATTTGGGATACTATAAATTGATCAACCGGGTCAGAAACCTGGTCTACCAGGAAGATCCCAAATGGGCCAGCCGTCATCCTTCTTACGGTTCGTCCCCTTATTACGATATGCAGGGACTGGCCTATCTGGAGATTGCTTCCCGTTTGCTGGGCCGCCTGGCAGATGAATGCGATCCCGGTGCAGATAATAACCCCGAAGATAACGTGTTTGACTGGGATTTTGACGGCCGGGACGAAATCCTTTGGTTCAACCGTCGGCAAAGTCTGGCTATCGATCCCCAGGGCGGCTGCATTACATATCATCACGTGCTGGCGCCGGGGATAGGGGATGATATGGAACATCTGGGACTGATACTGCAACGGGATTTCGACGGCATCAATGCCTATCACTCGGTATATCGCCACGCCTGTCCGCTGGTTATGACCGAAACCGACAGCAGTCTGGCCTCGGTCATATTTCCCGAAGGGGCGCGCCGGGAAAACTGCCGCAATAGTCTGCGCTGCAGCATCGTGTTGGATAATAATGGTCAATTGACTGCTATAGGGGACTTCGACCGCAGCCTTTACGAATTGGAGGAAATAACCGCCACCGACGACGGGCGACGGGCAGTACTAAACTGTACCGAGGATGTGACCGTGGGCGGTCAAACCGGCCGGGTCAAGCTACGCAAGGAATTTTTGCTGCAGGACGACAGCCTGTCGCTGGTTATTAGCGCCTGTCTGGAAAATATCGTGGTCGACCATCTGTATCTGGTACCTCAGATAGTAAGTTCCGCGGCGCCTTCGGACGAAGTTGATTTTCAACCGGTAGCTTTTTTGCAGTTACCGGCCGGGGAAGGAAATATCGAGGTTATCGCCAAAAACGCGGCGGTGTGGACTCCTGCCGGCATGGAGGTGGCTGACCGTTCTCTATGGGTAGACAGCCTGCAGCAGGTGGACTATGTATTTCAGATCAAAACCGGTCACGGGGACACTTTCATCAACCGCGTCAGTTACCGGTTGGGCGGCGGCGCTATCGAAAAAATGGAAGTGCGGCCGGCGGTGGAGCATTATTATAAAGGATTTGTTTTCGAGAGCCAGAGTCAATTGGGTTATCAAAGCTCCGGTTTTATGCTGCTGCCGTATATTCCCTTCGTGGGAGGAGCAGCCGAGTTCAAGACGCAAATAAATTGGGAACTTGATTATA
>DATMYB010000255.1:0-2516 GCA_035561215.1 Syntrophomonas sp.
ATCCAGGTCGGCCGCTTTCCGGGCTTTTTGTGTAAATCAACCGTGGATGAGACGAGGCAGGCAGTGGGTGCATACCCACAGCGCCTGACCCTTATGCTTGATTGCTAGCAGATAAGCGTTCTCTTCGGAACTGCCGCAAAAACTGCAATCCTGGGGAAGATAATTGATTTTTATGCCCTGCTTGTGCTTGTGCACGGCCTCTTCGGAGAAATCCGACGCCTCGCGTTGCTCCAGCGTCAGCGCGCCGGTGGGACAAACGCCCAGGCAGAAGCCGGCTCCGTCACATAATTCTTCTTTTATAACCCGGGCTTTGCCGTTAATTATCGCCAGCGCTCCTTCCGCACACGGGCTCACGCAGGCGCCGCAGCCGTTGCACAGTTCGTCGTCGATTTTTACAATGGTACGAGTTGCCATGATTTTGCTCCTTTCCGTCAGCAATGAATCAATTTATGGCGGCATTTACTTTATTCATCCGCGCGATGAATCCGGTAGTTGCACCCATCAGGATTTGATCATAATCAGCATCATTTTAAAAGGAGTAACCGCTTTCAAAGCATGGGGATGATGAGCGGGCATGATAATATGCTCGCCTGCCGCCAAATGATAAGGCTGCTGGGAAATTGTTATTTCAGCCTCGCCGTCCAGTATACAGGCCATGGCATCGAAAGGGGCCGTGTGTTCGCTCAGTCCTTGTCCTTGATCAAAGGCAAACAGGGTGACCGTACCGGCCGGTTTATTGATCAAGGTTTTGCTGACCACTGCGTCGGGCTGATATTGTATTGATGCGCCAGTTGGCGATTTTTGCGGAAGAATCTCTTGATTATTATTGCTAATGATAGGTTCGGACATATTTATCGACCTCCTGAAAAGAGTTTATTGATTAAGGCCATTACGCCAGCATAGCCACCAGATCCTGTTCAGGCGAGGTGATGGGCTTAAGTCCAAAATTCTTTACCAGCACATCCAGCACGTTGGGGCTTACAAATGCCGGCAGACTCGGGCCTAAACGAATATCTTTGATACCCAGATAGAGGAGGGTCAGCAATACAGCCACTGCTTTCTGCTCGTACCAGGATAATACCAGGGAAAGGGGCAGGTCATTGACTCCGCAGTCAAAGGCCTGACTTAGAGCCACCGCTATCTGCACGGCGGAATAGGCGTCGTTGCACTGGCCTACATCCAACAGACGGGGAATGCCGCCGATGGCGCCCAGTTGTTTATCATAAAAGCGGTATTTGCCGCAGCCCAGGGTTAATACTGCCGTATTGGCCGGGGTTTGCTCCACCAGTTCGGTGAAATAATTGCGTCCAGGTTTGGCTCCGTCACAGCCGCCTACCAGGAAAATGTGTTTCAGGTCTCCGGATTTGACAGCGGCGATAATCTGATCCGCTACGCTCATGACCGCATTGCGGGCGAACCCTACCATGACCGATCCCTGATCCTCATTACTATCGAAACCAGGCAATGTTTGAGCCCGGGCAATCACTTCCGCGAAATCTCCGTTATTCACGTATTTAACGCCCGGCCATCCTACCGGTCCGGTGGTGAAGATGTTATCCCGGTAGATATCCTGGGGTTCCTGTATGCAATTGGTGGTCATCAAAATTGCTCCTGGGAAGTTGGAGAATTCTTTTTTCTGATTCTGCCAAGCGCCGCCATAATTGCCATATAGATGAGGATATTTTTTCAATTCCGGATAACCGTGGGCGGGCAGCATTTCCCCATGGGTGTAGATATAAATCCCTTGGCCCTGGGTAGCTTCCAGCAGATCCTGCAAATCCTTCAGATCATGGCCGGATACCAGGATGCACTTGCCCGCTTTATGGCCGAGGGGGACTTCAGTCGGTTGGGGATGGCCAAAGGTGCTGGTATTGCCGGCGTCCAGCAGTTCCATGGCCCGCAGGTTGATCTCGCCGCATTGCAGTACCAGTGCCAGCCAACCGTTCAGATCGAGAGCGGGGTCGCCGATACGATCCATCGCCATATGAACAAATGCATAAACCTTATCATCCTCCTGGCCGAGCACAACAGCATGATAGGCATAAGCGGCGATGCCTTTCAATCCGTAAATCACCAATTCCTGCAAGGAGGCAATATCCGCGTCCCCGTTCAGATCCACCAAAAATCCGAGGGCTTCGCCTTGTTTTATTAATTCAGGCAAATCGACCGCCGGATTAAACCTGGCCGCCGGTTTGGAATCATCAGGCTGGATACCGGCCGAGCGCAATTGTTCCCGCAGTTTTTCCCGCCAGGATACACATTCGCTCACCAACGAGAAAAACCTTTCCGGATCGAAATTGACGTTGGTCAAGGTGCTGAAAAGGGCCTCCAGGCTGAACCGGTCGGCTTGCTGGTTTATAATGCCGTGTTGCCGGCCTTGATGGGCGTAATGGGAAAGACCTTGCAAGGCGTAAAGCAGAGCATCCTGCAGCGCTGCCACCTCCGGTTTCTTACCGCATACACCGATCTTGACACAGGCGATTCCTCTTGTAGTTTGTTCGCATTGATTACAATAC
>DATMYB010000256.1:0-9171 GCA_035561215.1 Syntrophomonas sp.
TTTTCCTCGACAAATAATATGCAGACTTAGGGTTGACACGGTACTAGATCTGCTTTTAGCAATTCGTTGTCCGATTTTCGAACAAAAAGCGACCGAAAATGAGAAACGGATTTTTCTTCAATGATTACTTCATCCGTGGAGCAAGGCCTGGCGGCGTTTCCAGCCCGGGAATTATATTGGTATAATATTTGCATCATTAAAAGGTGAAAATAATCGGAAAGGACTGGCTGAAATGATGAAAGGATTGCATCATATCGGAATATATTGTTACGACCTGGAGGAATCCATTCGGTTTTACGAAAAGGCGCTGGGCTTCCGGCTGATTTTTACCTGTGACGCCATGGAAGGGGAAAAACCTTTGAAAATCGCCTTTGTCAAACACCCTTCCGGGTTTTACATCGAACTTTTGGAGCAGGCGGACAAGAGCAGTATGGCCGGCACCCTAACTTCCCCCAATCATGTGGCGTTGCGGACGGATGATGCGGATGCCATGGCGGCGGCGTTGCGCAAGTACAATATTCAATATGAATGCGAGCCCTTTACCGCGCCTATGCAGTTTCAGAATGCGTTGCCGGAGGCGGACAAGGACGTTTTTACCGCCTGCAGCCCCCAAGGGGCCCAGGTCAGGATTTTCTTTTTCCGCGGCCCCAACAATGAGCGCTTCGAAGTCATGGCCGATAACGTCGGCGGCTTATAAGTAAAGCAAGGGCAGAGCAGAGGGGACGGTCTCCTGCTCCATTTTCTTGCGGAACAGGGGAAATTCATCTTTTCGCCAATGCTCAGCAGGATGGGGAAACAAGTCAAGAACCGTTCCCAAGTTGCGTCTTGCTTTAATAAGTGAAGAGGACCTCGTTCCTCGCTGCCAACGGGTTCCGTGCCCCACTGCCCGCCGATAATAACTTGCGGGAATTTTCTTGAAAATTGATTGCAGCCTGAGCAAATCTTCAACAAATCTATTATAATTATAATCTAAGGACAATCTAAGATAGAGCATACCACGCCGCCAGACAATTAAAAAGCAGGGGGGTGCAAAAGACATGTCAAAACTCCCGAAGAATTCAGATCTTTTGCGCAACGACTATCATCTGAGCCGAGCCTCAGATATTAAGCTGACCGACGAATTTGTGGTAGAAATGGATAAGCAACGCTGGCAGGCGGTGGAGGAATGCAAGGAACGCTTTTTGCGCGACAATGAAAATCCATACGAGAATCCCTACATGTATCCGGAAATCGCCGCTTCCTGGATCAGATCGAAAAAGTACGGCGTCGATCCTTACCGGCCATTTCTGGGCTATAATCTGAAACCGCGGGAACTGGCGGCTCTCATGCGCGACCAGCATGCCATGCTTGAAATAGCAGGGGAGTTCATGCAGCGGCATCTGGGACTGCTGGCCTCATCCGGATATTACATGTGTTTGGTGGATAAAAACGGAATCCTGCTGCTGTGCGCGGGGGCCAGCAATCTGATGAAGTGGTTCGAGCGTGTCAACGCCCGCCCCGGAGCGGTATGGACAGAGGAAACCATCGGCACCAACTGCCACAGCCTTTGCATGCATTTGAAAAAACCGGTGCAGCTAATCGGACCCTACTATTACAGTCAGGCCGTTTACGACAACATCGGTTCCGGTACGCCCATACTGGATGAAAACGGCGACGTCCAGGGAGCGCTGCTGGTGGTGGACGCCAAAGACAACCCGGAAAAGCAAATCAAGCAGACACATATTTTGGGGTGGGTGGTATCCGCCGGCCTGGCCATCGAAAGCCAGTTGAAACTGATCAACCATAGCTATCAGTTGGGCCGGGAAAACAAGGTCACCGACCCTAACATCAACGCTGCCGGCGAGAGCTGTATAACCCTGGACAAAAAGGGTTGCATTACCCACATCAACAGCGAAGCCGCCTTTTTGTTCTCGGTGGAGGAATCCGAGGTGAAAGGCGTCCATTTTTCTATGCTGTTTACAGAAGACATACCGGTGGCCCAGGTTCTGCGGGACGGTATGCCGGTGAAAAAATTCGCCGTCACCATCAAACGGGATCTGACGGAAGAATCCCACGCTATGGACATCGAACCGATTATTTCCCGCAGCTCCGATATACCGCGAGGCGTCCTGCTCCGTTTGACCCAGTCGGCCCAAATCAAAAAAGTTCGGACCGTGGTCAAGGAAAGTCATCAAGATAGCTTCGCGCCTATCTGCGGAGAAAGCGAAGCGTTAAAGCAGGTCATTGATAAAACCCGCCGTCTGGCCCACAACAACGGCGGCGTTCTGCTGGTGGGCGAAAGCGGCACCGGCAAGGAACTGTTTGCCCATGCCATCCATGACGAATACCGGCCGGAAGGTTCCTTTATCGCCATCAACTGCAGCTCCATGCCGAAAACCCTGATTGAGAGCGAACTGTTCGGCTATGAAGGCGGTTCCTTCACCGGTGCCGAGCGGCGGGGAAGAATGGGGAAAATCGAACTGGCCAACGGCGGCACCCTGTTCCTGGACGAGATCGGCGATATGCCGCTGGAAGTCCAGCCGGTGCTGCTACGGGTGCTGGAAGACAAAAAAGTCATGCGCATCGGCGGGAAAAAATATATTCCGGTAGATTTCCGGGTGGTGGCCGCCACCAACAGGGATCTGCTGGAATTGGTCAAAGCCAAGCAGTTTCGGGAGGACCTTTACTACCGGTTGGCGGTTTTCAAATTGGTTATTCCGCCGCTGCGAGACCGGGACGGCGATGTGCTTCGGTTGGCCGAGCATTTTATCGCCGCCAACTGCAAAGGCGACCAGGTTCCCCAAATGACTCCGCAGGTCAAGAAAATACTGACCGCATACGACTGGCCCGGCAACGTGCGCCAGCTCCAAAACACCATGGCTTACGCATTGGCCATGAGCAGCGACGACTTTATCCGCGTGGAGAACCTGCCCGACGAGATCCTGGCCGACAGCAGCAAAGCCAGACGCCCCCTCCGGGGCCAGAGCGACGGCGAGGACAACCGCGGCAATTCCATGCTGGATATCAACCAGCTCACCATGATGGAAATCGAAAAAGCGGTGATCGCAAAGACGTTGCAGTCCACCGGCTATAATATCCACGACGCCGCCAACATTCTGGGGCTGGCCCGCTCCACCCTGTACCGGAAGATCAAAGAATTGGATATTGACTGACCAGCTGTCCGGCCAGTCAGCTCGAATAGGGTTTTCCCCCGCCGGACTTGGAATTTTCTCTCCTATGTAACCTACGGGCGCAACCTCCAATCAAATCTCATCACCAGATGCAGGATACTCTGTTCGATTTAAGGACGATATGAGAATGCAACAGAAGATCCGGCTTTTTTGCGGGCAGAAATGCCTGAATACCGCCCTCTGCGCTTTGGCACAGTAATTGCAATTACTATAGTCATTACAAAGTAAGGAGGGTAAGCCGTGAGTAAAGAACAAGTTATCAGCAAAATACAAGAGCGCCACGCAGGAGAAAAATGCTACTACCACACCTGCCTGCAAAACGCTTGCTGGGATGTCAGTTGCATTATCCGCAGCCGGGTGAAGGACGGGGTTCTGACGGCCATTGAACCGGACGATTCCGTTAACAAAGGAGCGGGGCGCGAAGATCTCAGCGATGAAGAACTCCGGCAAGGATTGATCCAGGCCCGGGCTTGTCCTATGGGTCACGCCTGGAAAAAAGAAATGTATGCGCCCACCAGGATCACGTATCCGATGAAACGGGTAGGGGGCAAAGGTTTCGGAAATGGGTATTTCGAACGGATTTCCTGGGAGGAGGCCCTGGACACCATCGCCGACAAAATCAAGGAAACCATCGACAAGTATGGCCCCTACAGCATTTTGCATTCCCAATATTCCTTTTTCCGCACATCCAGTTTTCCGCTGGGACCGTATGTAAAAGCCGGCGTGGCCACCTGGGGGGACCACTCCACTTCCGGTCATACGCCGGGCGAGAAATTCCATCTGGGTTACGATCTGGTGAAATCATTGATTACCGGTGAAAGCGATATTTTCGTAGGTTATGAAGCGCCGGATCTGTTCAATTCTAAATTGATCGTTTTGTGGGGGCACAACCCGCTGGTGGGCTGGTTTGGACCGACTTCCTACTATATGAAGCTGGCCCGGGAAAAAGGCATTCCCATTATCGTTATCGATCCCCGTTACACCACCAGCGCGGAAGTGCTGGGCGACCAGTGGATTCCTATCCGCCCTGGCACCGACTTGGCCATGATGCTGGCGGTAGCCTATGTGCTTTATGAAGAAGATCTGTACGACCACGCTTACGTGGAAAAATACGTGGAGCCGGAGGGCTTTGCCAAATGGCGCGATTATATCATGGGCGGCATCGACGGTCAGCCCAAGACGCCGGAATGGGCCGAAACCATCTGCACCGTGCCGGCGGAGACCATCAGAGCTTTTGCCCGGTTGTACGCCGCCAGCCAGCCGGTCCACCTGCAGTTTCATTACGGTTCCGCCAAACGCCACCTGGGCGAATACGCGGCTTCCGCCGCCATGCTGCTCCAGGCTATGACCGGCAACCTGACCGTGCCGGGAGGCTGCCAGACCGGCTGCTGTCTGGTAACGCCTACCCGTATGCCCATCCCCACTGCCGATTTCCAGAAGGCGCCTCCTGAATATATGGCCCCTGTTTGCCTGAACCAGAACAAATGGGCGGAAGCGGTACTGCTGCGGGATGATTACGAACAGGGGAAAATTACTGAGACCGAGTACCGCCGGGCCATTGGCTGCGCGCCGGAAAACCCCCTGCCCAATATCAAAATGATGGTGTTTGAAAACAACTGGCTGAACAACGAACATCACATCAATAAGCGGCTGCAGGCCGCGGAAAAAGTTTTCTCCTGGGGCTTCATGTGGCACCACAACCAGCCCACCGCTCAGTGGCTGGATATCGTACTGCCGGGGCCGATCCATATGTTTGAGACCACCGACACTTATCTGCTGGGACAACAACGGTTTATGTCAGGGCCGGCCGGCCTGCGCAATTATTTCCTGTACAGCCAGAAGGCAGTCCAGGCCCCCGGCGAGATTCGGGCCAAGGACTGGGTTTATACCCAATTGGCCAATCGTCTGGGAGTAGGGGAGAAATACAACCCGCTGCTCAAAGACGTATCCTGGGACAAGTGGGATGAGGAAGTAGAGAAGTTCTATAAAAAAGGCTACGAAAAATGGGCGGAAGAGAACGGCGAGTACATGCAACTGCTGGGCGTGGACGTAAAGCCTTGGGACGAGTTTTTGAAGGAACCGGTGGTCCGAGTGCCCATCGACGAACCATATCACGCCTATAAAGGCAAACTCGAAACCGGGGGCAACCCCTTCGAAGGCACCTTGTCGGGCAGGGTAGAGTTTTCCTCCCGCTATATTGAGACCACGGATATGCGTAACACGGATTACGGCGGCCGGCTGGATCCCATGCCGGTCTGGGAGCCCAGCTATATGAATGAGCCGGCCAACGACAGTTTCTATCATCCCCGGACTAAAAAATATCCGCTGTCGCTGGTGACGCCGGTGGCCATTTACCGGCAGCATTCCTGCAACGACCAGAACCCGCTGCTGCGCGACTGCTACACCCATGCGGTCTGGCTTAACCCGGCCGACGCCAAAGCCAGAGGTATCGTTAACGACGAACTGGTGCTGGTATACAACGAATTCGGTGAAATGGTCATCCCGGCCTATGTTACCTCTAAAATGATGCCCGGCACCGCTTCCGTCCACCATGGCGCCTGGTATCAGCCTAACGCAGTCAAGACCGAGACCATGCCGTACGGCATCGACCGGCGCGGCGCCTGCAACCTGCTGATCGGTGACACGCACCTGCCGCATATCGTCGGTGCGCTGCTGACCGCGGGATTGGTGGAAGTCAAGAAATTCGGAGGTGAGCAATAATGACCCAATACGCGTTCTTTTTTGATCAAAGCAGATGTTATGGCTGCCAGGCCTGCAGTGTGGCCTGCAAGGATTGGAACGGCATTGAACCCGGCCAGGAAAAATGGATGACGGTGTACGAGTGGGAAGAAGGAACCTTCCCGCGCTTGCGAGTGCACGATCTGGCCTTTTCCTGCGGCCACTGCCAGAACCCGGAATGCATCAAGGCCTGCCCGAATCACGCCATTTTTAAGGAAGATAAATACGGAGCGGTATTGGTGGATGAAGACAAATGCACCGGCAACCGCAGTTGCGTCATCGCCTGTCCTTACGGCGCGCCCAAATTTGCCAGTGACGCTCCCGGTACCAAAATGACTAAATGCACCATGTGCATCGACCGCTTGGAAAAAGGCGAAAAGCCCATGTGCGTGGTCTCCTGTCCGTTGCGGGCCTTTGATTTCGGCCCCCTGGAAGAAATGGAGGCTAAATACGGCAGCCTGCGCCAGTTGAGCGGCATGCCCGATCCCGTGACCCGGCCGGCCTTTATCGTCCGCCCCCACGTGGATAAAAAGCAATTGCTGCCCTATGACGAGAACAAAGCGCTGGAGCTGATGCAGCAGCGCGGCGACATGGGTACTGTTTTTGAAACGGTCGAGGATGTGACCCGGGTGGCGGAGGGCGTCGTTCCCCGCACTCAATTGAAAATGAAACATGCCAACGGTCAGGAACTGATGGAGGCAACCCGCAACCACATCGGCTGATTTAAGCGCATGTCGGCCGGGCGCCGGAGTCCGATTCCGGCGCCGTATAAAGGAGTGAATAACCGGTGACTGACAAAACTGCCGCCGTCGATCCCCGTCTGTATGAATTTCTGGCGGAAGTATATCAAGGAGAATTGAACCGGGACGCGGTCGCCAGGCTTTCGCAGATACTGGCGTCAATACCGCCCGTTGCGGATGCCAATCAGGCGCAGCCGCTGCGGCTCCTGGAGCAAACCCTGGAACAGATTGCCGCCGAACCGGAAAAGCAGTTGCTGCTCCTGGGGATCGAATATACGAATCTTTTCCGGGGCACGGGGCCCCGCCCGGTCTATCTTTATGAAGCGGTCCAGCGCAGCGAAGAAGAACTGATGTATGAAGGGCCTTATTTTGAAGTGCGGGCCTGCTACGAAACGACGGGCTTCGCAGCCGCCGCGGGGACGGCACCGGAAGACCACCTGGCGGTGGAACTCCGATATGTAAGCTTTCTGGACGGACAAATCGAGCAAGCCCGGGCCCAGCAGGATTTCGACCAGGAAACCTGGATTAAGGCCCAGCGGGAATCTTTTTTGCGGGAGCATCTGCTGCAATGGGTTCCCCCATGCAGCGCCGCCCTTATGGCCAATGCCGAGTTGGCGTTTTACCGGCAAGCGGGGGAGCTGACCCAGGCAGTTTGCGCCCAGTTGTACACGCAGATCAACGCGCCGGCGGAAAACGGATAAATCGTTGAGGAGGGAATCAAGATGGATACAATCAATGGCAATAAAATAAAATACCAGAACTGGATGCTGGTGGCCACGCTGTTCATGCTGTCCGGGATGGTGGCCGCGATGCATCAATTCAAAATACCCACCATCATGACCCAGGTGGCCGGCAGCTTTAACATGCCGCTGGAACAAGCGGCATGGTTGATGTCTATATTTACTTTTGTCGGTATTTTCCTGGCCTTGCCTACGGGAGGCCTGGCACAAAAATTCGGCCCGAAAAACATGGTCATCACCGCGGCGATACTGGTAGCGGCCGGATCGATCCTGGGGGCCACCGCCACCAGCGGCGGCATGCTGATTCTATCCCGCGGGATTGAAGGGGTCGGCTTTATCTTTGTGACGGTCTGCGGCCCCATGGCCATCGGCCGGTATTGCGAGCCGTCCAAATTAGGCTCCGCCATGGGGATTTGGGCCGTGTGGGTCAGTGTCGGGCAGGTGCTGGCCAGCAATCTCACCGCGCCCTTGTACGCGTCCATCGGTTTGAGCGGCACCTGGATCGTTTACGCCGTAGTCGCCCTGGTATTGACCGCCGCGGTGGCGGTAGCCATAAAAACCCCTCCGGAGCTGGCACCCGCCAATTTTGTACAGAGCGACGTCAAAACCTCGGAAGTCTTTAAAAATAAAGATCTTTGGTTCTTGTGCCTGTCCTTTATTACTTTCAACCTGCTGCTGATGTCGGCCCTGGCCTTCGTGCCCACGTATTTAACCGAGAACGGAGTCAGCGTGGCCGCAGCCGGTTTTGCCGTCAGCCTGCCCATGATCCTGGGGATCGCGGCGTCGCCTATCTTCGGCAGCCTTTCGGATAAAATCGGTTCCACCAAGGCGCTGCATCTGATTTCCCTGTTTGCCATGCTGCCCGGCATCATCATGATGTTTTCCTCCACGGGAGCTGTCATGTATGTCGGCGCGATCATTGTAGGCCTGATCGGAATGGGACATCCCGCCATGGTCCTGGCCTCCATCGGCAAAGTCAATCCCAAACCGGAGCTGGCCGGAGCCGGCATCGGCCTGCTGATGACCTGCCAGGGGCTGGGAATGTTCCTGGGGTCCATGCTGATGGTTTACTTCCTGCAGTGGAGCGGCACTTGGACAGCCGGCGCCTGGTTCCTGGTGCCCATCGCCATTATCGGCTTGATCTTCGGTGCCTTGTCCAAATTCAGATAAATGCCGGATGCGGTCAGGACGGTGCGGCCCGTCCTGGCGCGCATGCGCAAACGTGTTCTAATCTGCTGACCAAAATTATTATATGAGGAGGAATCTCCATGTGTTTCCGACCACCGTCCTTGTCCCGGCCCAGAGAATGTCCCCATTGTGGCAAGAAAATTCCGCGGATGGCGGGAAAAACCCTGACCGCCTGTCCCTTCTGCAAAAACGAGCTGCCCGAAGAGACGATTCCGTGCCCGGAATGCGGCGTGGAGCAGCCCGTATCCAATAAAGTATGTGCCAATTGCGGCTTTAACGGCAAACCCGGCTCTGGCGACGCGGCCAAGCGCCAGTCCTGATAACCGGCGGAAGCAGCTAGTACTCTGTCACCCCTAAGTCCGCATATTATGGTCGAGGAAAATTTCTGCAGGGCAAGGAATTGTGGAATTAGGGTTGACAGAGTACTAGTCGTAAAAGCGCTTTCCGCCGAGCAAAGACCGGCCACAAACCCGATTTTTGCTCGGCGGAGATTTATTCCGTCAGCGAAACGTTTGTTTCACGTGAAACATGCCGCGACAGATTATCAAGTATTAAAACCGTCCGCATTATTTTTACTAGGAAATCCATTATAGG
>DATMYB010000257.1:0-7065 GCA_035561215.1 Syntrophomonas sp.
CTATCCGGGGGAAATTGAAGTGGTGGTGCATCTGCCCAACAAAAAAACCATGGCGCTGACCAAACACAAAGTGGCTGCCAGCCTGCAGTTGAAGCGGGAGTTGGGCGAGCTGTACGGCAAAGACAACGTATGGTACACCTAGTACTCTGTCAAGCCTAAGTCCGCATATTATTTGTCGAGGAAAATTTCTGCAAGGCAAGGCGGAGGATTGAGCAATACTGGACGTATTGCGATTGACGACAACGCAGCCATGCAGTAATTTAACCGACAAGGAAATGTGGAATTAGGGTTGACAGAGTACCAACGGTTCATCGCAGGTTGATCCTTTTGTTCTTGGAGGAGGTTAAAGAGTGACCTTTGTTTATCATGCCACTACCGCAGCCAGGGTAAATCGCTACGGCGACGTGATCCAGGCGGAATGCTCGCTGTTGGACAACCGAAATGAAACCTTTGCCTGGATAGCAGCCGACGTTTTCAGTCTTAAAGTCCTGCAAGCCGGTTGGGCCCTTTACCGTTCCGATAACCGCAAGACAGGGATTTTCGATTTACCTGATTTGATCGGGGTAGAGGCTTATCTGAACTCGGGTCCGGCTTTAAAAAATGTATTGGGCGGGCCTGGGCAAGAAATGGAACGGGAATTGATCTCTGAATGTTTTCGCAGCATCCTGCAGGCTGAAACGTTCTTTTATCGGGAGCGCGGTTTCGATTCGGCCCAAAAATATATCACCTATTGGGATCACATCTATGCCGGTTTATGCCGCTATTATAACCGCTCTACGGAAAACGATACGGAATGGCCTGCCTGGCTGGCCAACGCGCAACGGGGCTATAATCTTTTCAATCGCAACAAATCCATAACCATTCAAGCACTACAGGATCAACTTATCGTAACCTGCTCCTTTATAGACTCCTTCCATCACCTTCATTTGGAAATCCGCCTTGACCCGGGAGGCAAAATTGCCGGCGTCCGCGGCAACTTTCTGGACGCTCCCGGTGATATTTGCTATGAAAATACGGAACACCTGCATAAACTCGTCGGCTGCCATCTGCCCTCTCTGGGCAAAAAAGAAATCGCCGCCATGGTAGCAGGCCCAGATGGCTGCACTCATCTGCTGGAAATGATCAGCGATGCCGTTCAAGCAACCGCAGGATTCCTGCAGGACCAGCATAACGACTGAACCGGACTGAAACCCCAAACGTGTAATTATTTTATTAACCACGAGGAGGTATGCATAATGGAAGCAAAAACAGACAAAGGCTACGGAAAAATGCAGGATTTGAATACCGAAGACATGGCTCGGTTGATTCTTGACATGTCTAGACGCATGGCAGTACATAGTACGCTTTGGTTCCGGGAAACGGAACACCAGTTGGGGATGAAGCGGGCCCTGGATATACTGGAGGAAGTCAACGGCCAATACAACCGCCTGGAAATGGAGCGTCTCGGCAAAACCCTGGGATTTGAGGTGAAAGACGGCATTCCTCAACCCTTGCTGAATTTATCCGCGGAAAAGCTCACCGAACTGGCAGGAGAAATGGGGAAAAATTGGCTGGCCATGGACGGAATCTGGTTTCAGGCTATTGAAAACGTTTACGGCATGAACGACGCCAAACGCTGCAACGATTCCTGCTGGAACCGTTTTTCCCAGGTGGAGGCGCGTATGATCAAGAATTTCCTGGGGCTACCGGAAAAAGCGGGACTGGCAGGTTTAAAAAGAGCTTTGGCCTTCCGCATGTACGCCCGCGTCAACCAGCAGTCGATACTGGAGGAAGGCCCCCACAGCATCGTGTTCCAGATGAATGACTGCCGGGTTCAGTCCGCCCGCAAGCGCAAGGGCCTGACCGATTATCCCTGCAAATCGGCCGGTCTGGTGGAATACAGCCGTTTTGCCTGGGAAATCGACGACCGCATCAAAACCGAATGCGTAGGCTGTCCGCCGGATGAACATCCCGACGACTGGTTCTGCGCCTGGCGGTTTATACTAACGAATAGCTAGTACCCTGCCCGGCGCCAATCAACTTTACATCCTTAACCCTCCCCCTTGTGAGACACCACCGCCCGTATCGTCACACCGACGGTACGGGCGGTTAAAGTCATCCAGCTCATTTTTTAACAAACCGGATGGCTAATATGAATATCAAATGAAACAGCAAACAAACCATTGCAATATTGGCGCTAACCATGGGGGCCTAATACCTAATCCAAAACTTTTTCCGTCTTCAGTCCTCGATCAAGACAATATATACTTTGCGAGGGCCGTGCATCCCCAATACGACCTGCAAAGCCACATCAGCCGTGCGGCTTACTCCGGTAATCAAGGTAACGGCAGCGGGCATACCCTTCTGTTCTAATATGGCTGCCAGGTCGTAGCGATCCTTGAGCATTTGCGACGTCTTGACCAGACAGAAATAGATGTCAGGCGCCAGCGATAACAGACGCTGATTGGAACCGTTATGCAGAATCACCAAACTGCCGCTGTCGGACAGGGCATAGTCGCAGCCGCTGACGCCGCCTTCCACCTGCAATACTTTGCGGCGATAAGCTTCGCCGGGAAAATCATCCGTATAGCGGCAATCGATCCCAATTTCCTGGGTGATATTCTGAATACCCAACTCTTTAATGATCTTCTCATCGGAAAGCATGATGGACTTGCAGCCGCTTTCCTGGAAAATCGATTTGATGGTTTCCACTGCTGCTGCCGGCGAGGTGCGGGTAACTCCGGCGCCGGCAGCCGCCGCCTTGAGGATAAACACCTGAACATCTCCCCCACCGGGTTCCCGTGCCGCCATGACCTTGGCACTGGTATGACCGGAGGCCGCACCTGCATGAAGCTTTTCCAATATCATGTCTCTGCTATTCATGTTGGCCTCCTTCCTGTTCGTCGCGGACAGACTCTGCTTCTCCGTCCGGCTTCGTATTCATCTTCATTTCAGCCCAATATTGATGAAAGGTACGCTTCGCTATCGGCATATCCCGGTACCCGGACCAGGCCTTAAGCGGCCCGTGCATTTTGCCGATATACCCATCCTCGCCTTTGCCTAAAAAATATCTGATCATATCTACGGATTTATTAAACAGGGCGGGTCTTTTGACCGCCGCAGCCCAGCCCTTAAAAGCGTTTCTGTCCATCATGGAGCCCTTACCCCCTTGATAGGTTTGATCGCCTTGGGCCTGCATAGCCCGGTAGCGGTGAAACAATTCCACATGATGGATACCGGCCGGGCAGACCGCTTCGCAGCCCCCGCACAAGGTACAAGCTTCATAAAGGTCGCGGGTAGCTTCCAGCCCCAAGAGTAGCGGGGAAAGCACGGTTCCCATCGGTCCCGGGTAACACCATCCGTATGGATAGGCGCCGACGGCAAGATAGACGGGGCAGGCGGTTCCACAGCGGCCGCAGCGGATGCACTGCAGGGCCTGCCGCAAACCTTCATCCTGATAGATCTTACTGCGGCCGTTGTCCAGAATAACGACATACATTTTTTCCGGTCCGTCCCGTTCCCCTTCCCCGCGCGGACCGCTGAGCACGGAAACATAACTGGTCATCCCCTGTCCGGTGCAGCTGCGGCTCAACATTTCCATCAAATAAAACCCTTCAGACAAATCGGCGACTACTTTCTCCAGACTCATCAACGCTATATGCACCCGCGGCGCCGCCGTCGACCAGCGAATATTGCCTTCATTCTCCGCCAGTATGATACTGCCGGTGGAAGCGACCGCCATATTGACCCCGGTTATGCCCATATCCGCCTTTTCGAACTGTCTGCGCATGAATTTCCGCACTTGCCCCGCGATTTCCGTGGCATCCTCGGTATATTCCATACCGATGCCGTCGACCAAAGTTTGGGCAATCTCCTGTACATTCAGATTTATAGCCGGACCGACGATATGAAAAGGAGGGGTTCCCCGCAACTGTACAATCAGTTCTCCCAGATCGCCTTCATATATTTCCGCTCCCAGTTGTTCCTGCAAATAATGGTTCAAGTCGATTTCCTCGCTGATCATGGATTTTCCTTTGGTTATTAAACGGACATCGTGGCGAAGGGCGATATTTCTAATAAGCGTACACGCCTCAGCCCCGCCCGCCGCCCATAGCACTTCGATGCCGTTGCGGACAGCGTTGTTTTCAAACTCCTCCAGCAAAAACGGCAAATTGTCTATTGAATTTTTGCGAATAGCGGCAGATCGCTCTCGTGCTGATTGCGGTTCTTCCATTTCCGCTAATGATGAAGCGCTTAGATAGCCAAAAATAGTTCCCACCTGGTTCATAAAACTGATTTGGTCCTTTTTAGCCACTTCGGTGCGCATTATATCCATAAAATCCTGCGGGTGTGCTTTCATCAGCTTTTGCCCCCTTCCATATTTTGGGCCAGAAAGGATACGATATGCTGGGCTTGCAAATGCGGGTGACAGCGGTGCAGATACCCGCCGATATTCAATAAACAGCCGGGATCGGACACGATCAGTCGCTGGGCTCCCGTCAGCAAGAAATTATCAGTCTTCTGCCGGACCAGGACTTCCGAAATCAAAGGATATTTCAAGGAAAACTGACCGCCAAATCCACAGCATTGCTCCGCACTATTTAACGGAGCCAGTTCTGCTCCTTTAACCTGGCGCAGCAATTTGTACGGCTGTTCGTCTATCCCCAGGGCTCTCAGCAAATGGCAGCTTTTATGATATGCTATTTTCCCTGTAAACGAAGCGTTAACATCTTCAATCCCGGCATAATCCACCAGGAATTGAGATATCTCGTAAACCCGCCCCCCGGTCTCCAGCGCCCTTTGCTGCCATTCGGGTTCATCCTGCAGTATTTTGGCATAATCGTTTTTAACCGTATTAACGCAGGAGCCGGATGGACTGACGATGACCTCATCTGCTTCGAATATTTTTATGAACCTTTTGGCAATATCACGCACCAACTCCGGGTAGCCCGCGCTGATAGCCGGTTGCCCGCAGCAGGTCTGCTCTTCGTGATAAACGACCTCGAATCCCAACGCGGACAACAATAAAAACGTATCCGCAGCCACATCTCCCAACAAGGCATCGACTGCGCAGGGAATAAAAAGTGATACTCTCATGATTTCCCTCCTCGTTGTTTAGTTCTGAAAACAAGCCGCCTGGTAATAAAAATATAGTCTGGCGCTTGGCTATTATTACTATTTTCCAGAGGAATTGACTGGTTTTCCCATATAAAACGAATGGGTCGCAATCCATCGCCAGGATAAAATAAGACAGCCTTTTCCCAGTGGAGCTTTGTAATAATTTTGCAAACATATTCGCAAAATAGAAAAAAATACGATTTGTATAAAAGGAGGCATTCGTTTATGAAAAACAAACCTGACAATCGCCGCGACAACGTACAGAAAATCCAGGAGAATATCGCCAATACCGTACAGAATATTGAACTGGCGGAAGAAACCATGTCTGCAACCTCCAATCCGCATATGAAAAGCAACATCGCCGCCAAGAACAAACGGCGTGAAGAAGCCCTTAACAGCATGCGGCAGGAAGTGAGCGACGAAGCTCAAGACCGGGGACAGGACTACGAATAAGACGCTCTCAGTCTGGTGCGGGCTGCAACTCGGCAGTCTAAAGGAAAACCGGATCTCATTTTTTGAGAATCCGGTTTTTCTATATTTATATTTAAATTAAGTCCGGTCAGCAAAACCGTGACGTTATTTACCCGCATAAGCGCAGGCTCGTCAAAGAGCCTGCGCATGTAAACGCCGGATTAATCCCAACTGTAGGTATAGTCGCTGCCGTCATAGGTTACGTAGTAGCTGCTGCGATCATTATCCACGAGTTTGCCGGTAATATCGGCATCTTCGTAATCGGTTCCGTCTATCTCATCGATGATTTCAGCTTCAACCGCAGTCAGGAAGGTCTCAATATCTGATTCGTCCAGCTCGGAGAGTTTGTCATAATCATCGGCATTGCTGAAATCCAGTTTCACTGTATAGACCAGCTTGCTCTCGTTTCCAGTCAATCCAATCGCTACCGTAATGCCGTCATCGGTGAAATAATCCTCCCCGGCATCGGCGAATTCATCATTCAGCGTCGTTTTTAAATTGCTGATGGAAAACTCGTTCCAACTGAAAGTATAATCGCTGCCATCGTAGGATACATAATAGCCGTAATTATCGTTGCCGATCAGTTTGCCGGTAATATCGGCGTCCTCATAATCAGTATCGCTCAATTCGTCGCTGATCGTTTCCTCCACAGCGTCCAGGAAACTCTCTATATCAGATTCGCTCAGATCCGCCAGGGTATCATAATCATCGGCATCGCTGAAGTCCAGCTTCACTGTATAGACCAGCTTGCTCCCGTTTCCAGTCAGTCCAATCGCCGTTGTAATACCGTCATCGTCAAAGTAACTCTCGCCAGCATCTTCAAATTCATCATTCAGTGTTTCCTTTAAGTCTCCGATCGTGCTGTTGTCGGATACATTGTAGCCGTTCTCCCCCGTTAAAATGGAAATGCACTGGGAGGCTTCGTCCCAATTCACGTTGGCGCCGAAAGACTCGCTTATAAATCTCAGCGGCACCATGGTCTGGCCGTTGATGATCTGACTGGAAGCATTCATTTTTATTGCTTTTCCATTCTGGTAGGCAGTGTCCTGGTTAACCGTAAGCTCAATGGTTGTGCCGTCTTTGGTGATGGTTACGGTTTGAGTGGCCTCATCCCATGAGATCTCTGCACCCAGAGCCTCTAAAATCGTCCGCAGCGGTACCATGGTAGTTCCGTTTTCAACCTGAGGCTGCACATCAAAGGACAATTGCTGGCCGTTCAGGTTTACCTGGGGGCTGTTTTGCCCCATCCCCATCTGGGCCGAATTGCCCATATTGCCCTGACCTCCCCTATTATTCGAGAATTGCTGCTGCATATTGCCGGCGTTTTGCATAAAGCCGTTGTTGCCGTTGTTATACATGTTGGAATTGGGCATGTTCGCCGACGCTATTCCAACGGTACCCAACACCATAGATCCCGTCAGCAACAGCGTCATGAAAGTTTTTTTCTTGTTTTTCATTTGCATAAATCTCCTTTCAAATGCTTTTATTGATCTATGC
>DATMYB010000258.1:0-12207 GCA_035561215.1 Syntrophomonas sp.
CTTATTACCCTCTATTTCAAGCTGCTTGGCCTACTCCCTAATAATCACCTTAAATGATATACTGGGTGTTGTAAAATTGATAAAAGCCGTTTGTCTGCCCGTTGCTGTTGATTATTTAGCTGAGCCGTAAAAGTTCTCATAACGTTTTTTGCCATTAAATCGAGTGGAAGGCGAGGGTGCTCCCCCACCCTGGTTGCTGTTGCTTCTTCTCTTCGCCGCAAGACTTGAATATGGCAAAAAATGAAATAGTTAATAGGACCGTGGAATACCGGAGCGCAGTGAGGATATGCCGCGAAAGCCTATTGACTGTTTCAAGTGTCTAAAGATCGAACCCTGGGCATGAAGGCGAACGTAGCGAGCCTTCATACCCCATATTTGTTTTTGAGAAGGATCTTTTTGGTTGCCGAGGCAATATCATAAATGATCCGTTTTTCATAGCCGGTACAGCCCTCTATAAGCCACATAAGATCTGTCCGATATTCTGCCGAATCGTGTACCTGATTGCCGCTTAATAAATAATCCACTGTAACGCCAAGAACATTCGCAATCCGCACCAGGACTTCCAGACTTGCCCGTTTTTTTGCCGTTTCGATATGACTTATGTAGGTCGCAGACATATCGATCCGTTCTGCCAAGACCGCCTGGGACATTCGATGATGTATACGCGCTTTTCTAACCTGTAACCCAATGATTTCGAAATTAACTGGCATTTTTTGCCCTCCTATGTGTAAAAATCTCCTATATTCTACCCAACAGGGGAGGGCCTCCGGCTTCGGTATAAAAAGCAAAATCCACATCGAATAAAATCCGTTTCCGATAATAATTGAATTTATTTCACTTCGAAATGAACCACAGGTTAAAATGTTGACCGGTGGTTCATTTTCTTATCGCCTTGCGCCCTATATAATTGGGAATAACTTTGTCCACGGAGTGATTGGCAATGAAAGAAACCGAAAGCCGGAAGGCGCGTATTCGCGAACGATATAAAGGTATGGACTTGGATGAACTTGACGTCATCCCAGCTATATCGCAGGAGAACTTTTTTGACAGCATAAATGAAAAGCGTGTGGCAGTGTATGCGCGGGTTTCTACCGACGATCCACGACAAACATCTTCGTATGAGCTTCAAAAAAACCACTACAAAGATCTTGTCAGCCGTCATCCAAACTGGGATCTGGTGGATATCTATGCGGATGAAGGTATTTCCGGTACGTCACTTCAACACCGCGACGCTTTCATCAAGATGATAAAAGACTGTCAGGACGGGAGAATTGATCTGATAGTGACGAAGACGGTCGCACGTTTTGCGAGAAATATTCTGGACTGCATTGGTTATGTGCGTCAGTTAGCGGCTAAGCAGCCGCCCGTCGGCGTTTTCTTTGAAACGGAGAATATCTACACCCTTAACAGTAACAGCGAAATGCTCCTATCCTTTATGGCCACTATGGCGCAAGAGGAATCGCACAATAAGAGCGATATTATGAACGCGTCAATCGAGATGCGTTTTCGCAGAGGCATATTCCTAACACCTCCGCTGCTTGGTTACGATCTGGACGAGGACAAGAACCTTGTTATCAACGAGAAAGAAGCCGAGACAGTGCGTTTGATCTTCTTCATGTATCTTTACGGGTATACCTGTGCCCAGATTGCCGATACCTTGACCAAACTTGGACGCCGAACAAAAAAGAATAATACATCGTGGTCACCGGGTTCTATTCTTCAGATTCTACAGAACGAACGGCACTGCGGCGATGTTCTGGCCCGTAAAACATGGACGCCAAATTACCTCGATCATAAATCCAAGAAAAATAGACAGAACCGAAATCAATACCGAAAACGAAACCATCATGAGGCAATTATCTCAAGAGACGATTTTATTGCAGTGCAGCACCTGATCAGCAATGCCAGGTATGGAAATAAAGGAATCCTGCCGGAACTGCAAGTCATTCGTGACGGCGTCCTGAAGGGATTTGTCTCAGTAAATCCACGGTGGGTGGCTTTTTGTGCTGATGATTATCGAGCGGCATCCAGCAGTGTCGATGACGAGGGAAACAAACTGCAAGCAGAAAGATTTCAGATTGAGGCTCAGTCCGGTGATTTTGATTTGCGCGGGTATGAAATCGCACGTTCGCAATTCTTTGATACCGCACGAAAGATATGCGTCACCTTATCTGCTGATTGTATCGTGTTCAGCACAGAGTGCATCCGGAAATTTGATAAGGCTCTCTATATAGAAATGCTGGTTCACCCAAACGAGCTGCTGCTGGTAACACGCCCTTGTACGAAAGAGACAAGGAACGCTGTTCGGTGGGCTAACCTCAATGAAGGTCAGTATTATTCCCGTTCTGTCAGCTGCGCATCATATATCAAAACCCTTTATGAACTTTTCGGTTGGAAATCAGGTTGTAAATATCGCGTGCGCGGTATATACAGGCAAAAAGATAACGAGGCAGTCGTAATATTTAATATGAAGGAAACTGAAATATTCATACCCCAGGGCACTTTGGATTCGGCCAGAGAGGAAACTATGACGGATGATTTGCTTCCGAATGATGTGCGTCCTTTCACTGCCGGTCCCAAGAAGGATATTATGGCTTATCCCTCGTCATGGGCGAACACTTTTGGCAGTAACTTTTACCGGCATGCGCAAGCACGAGAACTTGCAGCTTATTACAGCCAGGGCGTATGGAATGTAAACGAAGAAGGACAACCGTTTTCTGATTCTCAGGCATTAAACGTTACAGATTCCGAAATTGTCGGTAGTAAAATTAAGCAGATAATCAGCAATATGGAACGGGAGATTGTTGAAAATGACGAGTGAACACGTTTTACTCAGCGCCAGGGGTGATTCAATATTGCAAAAACAACAGGTAACAGCTGTAGGCGAAGACGCTATACAGGACGATTCCTTCAGTTATGATGGTTATCAGGTGGTTCGCCGCGAATTTTTCGCTCATGTATATGAGCCCTCTATTACTTTCAATAATTGCAGGATTTCACTTAATAAGGCGTGCCTGACTCGTCTGCCGGATGTAAATTATGTTCAGATACTCGTAAATCCGGAAAAAAAGAAGCTTGCCGTCCGTCCCAGCAGGGAGGACGAAAAAGATTCGTTTCTTTGGTGCACCACTCGGGGCGAAAAAAGGAAACCAAGACAGATAACCTGCCGCATGTTCTTTGCCAAAGTAATTCAATTAATGAATTGGGACCCGGATTATCGTTATAAGATTCTTGGAAAGCTGATTCGAAGCGGCAGCGAGCATCTGTTTATCTTTGATCTTTCGGATACGGAAGTCTACCAGCGTTTCCTGAGCAACGAAGAGAAAATCAAGACCTCACGTACCCCTGTCTTCCCCGCGGAGTGGCAAACTCAGTTTGGCTTGCCGGTCGAAGAACACCGCCGACTGCTTCAAGTAAACATATTCGAAGGTTATACCGTTTTTGGCATTAGAGATAAACAAATTGCGGCTCCCGCAGATACATCCGAGGGACAAACTGACCTGTCAGGAGGGATGATGAAATATGACTGATAATAACGTTACAAGGCCTGCTATACTGGTCGACCTTAAAAAGTATCGTATCCGGATACACAAAAACACGCTTCGCTCTATCGGCACTCCCAATTACGTCCTACTGTTGGTAAATCCGGAAGAACGTACATTGGCGATCCTTTGCAGCGATCGTTCTGACCCGCGCGCACACCATATAAACATGGCTTTATTTGAAAATAATAAGTCTTCGTTCGAATTGTACAGCAGGTCCCTTGTAAAAAAACTGCGTGATGTATGCAGTAGCTGGCAGGACAGTCAATCATACCGCTTGTATGGGGAAATAATCCCCCCTGAGGGTATGGCTCGATTCTATATGTCTGAAGCTGTTTTGGTGAAGGGAGCTGAGTCATAGTACCATGACGGAATCATGCATTTATGAGTTGAATATCGACGCTGGTTTCAAACGGTTGATTCCGCCCTTATCTGCGGAAGAACTTCAGCAGCTTGAACAGGACATTATTCGTGACGGATGCCGTGAGCCAATTTTGGTTTGGAACAATACGATTTTAGATGGCCATAACCGTTATGAAATATGCACGCGGCGACAAATACAATTTAAGATCCAAAGTACATATTTTGATAACCGTGAGGAAGCCGTAGCATGGATCTGTGCTAATCAGCTTGGCCGCCGCAATATCACAGAAGAAACACGCAAATACCTGATCGGTAAAAGGTACGAGATGGAGAAAATACTCGGCGCCCATAATGCTGCTGGGACCCATCAGCACACGAAAAAAGAGGTTAGGACTAAAATGTTGCCCGAACCACCTTTTGGTGTAACAGCCGGTCGAACAAGAGAACGGCTTAGCGAGGAGTATAACATTTCGCATGTCACCATTTTAAATTATGAAAAGTATTCTCAAGCACTAGACTTATTGTCGATAGTCGTGCCGGAATTAGTTCCGAAGATATTATCCGGTGAGATAAAGATATCCCACGAAAATACTGTTGAGCTGTCCCGGGTACCCTACCAGGAAATCAAAAGTTTGAGCCAGATTATATCAGATGACGCATCCGAATTTGTCAGGAATTTACACAAGGTTCTTTCGAAAAAACACGGTTCAACAGAGAAACCGCATTTTTCAGTACCCGCTGGTTCTGTTAAAGAAATGCCCGCTTATGACCCGGATGCGGAAATATCCAGCCTTGCATTAACCATTCCATCCTGGGTCAGTTCTATTAACCGCACCTGCTCCGCATCTAACCTCAGAGGTGCAACCTATAAAGCTCGTAACAAGCTTGAGAAGCAACTGCTGGAATTGAAAGAAAGCATCGAATATATGCTTACGGCAATAAGGGAGGAGATCTGATGGACGACTACAGCGCTTTTGTCCCTAAAGTACATTTTGAACAAATTTCAATTAAAAATCTGGTATCTAATCAGGAGTATCAAAGGAATCTATCTATTGCGCATATCCAGCGCACGGTGGAGAACTTTGACTTATACCAAATTAATCCGGTGAAGATCAGCCGCCGCAATGGCGTCAATTATGTTTTTAACGGCCAGCATACAATTGAAATCATTGCTATAGTATCTGGATCACGCGAAACTCCGGTTTGGTGTATGATTTATGATGATCTGGAATACACCGAAGAGGCAGATATTTTTGCAAACCAGCTTAAATATGTTAAGCCACTGTTGCCGTATGAAATCTTTATGGCAAATATTGAAGCCGGCAACGATGACCAGCTTACTATTAAATCTCTGGTTGAATCATACGGCTTGTTTATTTCATCAAGTAAAGTTCTCGGCGGCATCTGTGCCGTGTCGTGCCTGGAGTACATTTATAAGAAATATGGATTTCATGTGCTGGATCGCACTCTGCGCCTTTGCGTTGGGACATGGGAGGGGGATTACAATTCGCTGTCCGCTAATATGCTGAAAGGAATCGCTCTTTTGGTTGTTGCGTTTGGCAATGCTCTGAAGGACGATGCTTTCAAGGAAAGAGTCGGTAAGTTTTCATCCAGAGAAATTGGGCGCATAGCCAAGGAACGAAAAGCTGGATCTCTTGGTTATGCTGAGGCCATGCTTCAAATATACAACAAGAAAATGAAAGCTCCATTGCACTGGAATAAATTATATACCACCAAATCTACTGCGCCGGATGATGACTTTTACACAGAATACGAAGAAAGCGACTTCGATTCTACAGAAAATATAGAAGCGGATAATATTTGAATCACTCCAGACTCGATATTTATAGTGGGATGACCACCCCGTTTTTAAACGTAAACCGCACATCGTCCTTGCTGTAATATAGTAACGTATCAAAAGCCATAATAACATTAGAAAGTAGCAAAGACATTTAGTTTATATCAGCCAGGTTATCTAAATTATAATATTTACGCGTCTGGCAGTTCAAAATTAGCTTTATTGACAGACAGTTTTGCCCGAATTCTCTTTTCATCCTTTTCCTTTTTCTGCATAAGATATGGATGACATAATTTCTTCCCTATATGATGCAGGGGTTGTAAGGCCTTGGTGCTGGGTCCCTCCCAACAGCCAGGGTGTTCTTCTGCCCCGGCATCCTTATGGAATATAGCATCTATCGGCATATTAATGCCCCGCTGGTATTTCTAATTGCAAGCCCATTCTTTTAGTAGCTGAGTCGTAAAAAGTATATAGTGATTTTTGCCATAGAATGGAGTGAAAGGCGAGGGTGCTCCCCCTTGCTTGCGCGGATTATCGTGAATTCACGATAACTATCCTGCCATCCATCATATGCTGCTCAACCATTACCGATGATTGCTACGATTGGCCAGAACTAAAAAAGCCACCTTTTCAGGCGGCACTCGCTTATTAATATGTCCCTCATTCTCGTCTTCCCTGGGCACAGGCCCCCCTGGCCGCACCGGCAAATGAGTTGCATTTTTATCTCTGAATTACTCGCTTTCCTTTTGATCTAGTCCTTTTGCCTTCTCATGATTGCGGTTATGCTCTTCGGATCGCTTCCCACTCCGGTCAAGCTTTTCTTTTATACTGGTCATTCGCGAAACCCTGTTAAGATATGCCTTTTCGACATAATAATAACACAAAAAAAATACAGCCCAGGCCGGGAAGGCGTTTTACCCGGCGGCTGTACGTCCAACCAATGATGCGTTTCTATTTGAGGTTATTAATTCTAATCTGCCTGCTTGAATAAGTCATCCCAACTCAATCCGGGGGAATACTTTGATCCACTGGGGCTTCCCCGCTCAATTTTTATCTTCAACCTGTTTCGCCAGGTATTCTCTTATTATCATCCTAACCAGTGCGCTTCTGGAAATCTGATTCTCTCTGGCCAGATCTCGTATTTCATCAACCTGCTGCTTGGTCAAATAAAACGTAGCGTGTTCGAATTTATCGGTAGCCATCTCTTACCTCCTCCCCACCAGCGGCAAACCCGGCTGTCAATGGAATCTTTTGTGCTTATTATATGAAAACTGGTTGTAGTCTGTTCCGCGACCTCTACCACAATCCGCATTTGCCTTTCCTTTTTCTAGTGGTTCAGATTTTCCAGCAGTTCATCCAGCTGCGCTTTCATGGCCCGGCGGCCGCAGCGTATAAGGTAGGAAGCCTGGGCAATATCATCCAGGGCTACATCTCCGGTTGAAGGATATACTACTTGATCGGCCAGAAGATCCTGGGCCAAACTCGACGTTTCGTATTCCAGTATGCTCAGACTACGCCCCACCACCTGGATGATCCCCCTCACTTTTTGGTCGTAGGCTTCCTGTCCCAGGTTCACCGCCAGGATATACTCCGCTCCCAGCGAGCGGGACTCCAGGATCGGCACCATTTCACATACCCCGCCGTCCACCAGCTGCATATCGCCCCGATTCACCGGCGTGAAAACCGCCGGTATGGCGCAACTGGCCCGGGCCGCCCTACTCATCAAAGCCTCGGTTATCAATATATCTCCGTCGTTTTCCAGCTTCATGGGTTGGCTGGCAAAGACCGTCTTCTGACCGGTGTTTATGTCACAGGCAATGATGGCCAGGGGCAACCCGGCGTCCTTTAGGCTTCTGCCCCCGGTCAGTTTAAAAACCAGCCTTTCTAACTTGTTTCCTTTAATAAATCCATCAATAGGTATTCGCCCACCGCTTGCCACGTGAGCCAGCAGATCCAGCCAGTTGAAATCGATATAGGCCCGGGGCTTAAGCTGGAGCACTATTTCTTCCATGGCGGCGGGGGTAACACCGCTGGCGTAAAGGGAAGCTATTATGCTGCCGGCGCTGGTGCCGGTAATAATGCTCACTGGCACCTGGTTTTCTCTCAAAACCTGCAGCACTCCTATATGGGCCAGGCCCCGCAGCCCGCCTCCCCCCAGCGCTAAACCCAGTTTTTTCATATGACTCCCACCTCAACGGTCTGACCCGGGCATCCAGCCTGGGTTTTTAAATTCAGCGGTTGCATTTCATTACCATGTAACGCGAAACCACCTGAATCTGTTCCTGGTTGCGGCTCCGCAAATCTTTCCAGAATTTGCGGTATTCCTCGGGTTCAGTGTCGGTTTCATAGCCGTCGATTTTTTCTTCCAGGTCTTTATAGTAGCGAACCACTTCCTCAATATGGGATCGCATCAAATTTTTTTGGCGGCGGTCAATTTTAATGCCCATGGCCTACCTCCCCGCAAAAATAAAGGCCCGGCAGCAATGCCGAGCACCAAACGGTCTGCTATTTAGCAGTCCACTTCCGGATCCAACTCTCCATATACGATAACGTCATGCATCTTACCCAATTTGTCAATAATGTCAACATAGGCTTTCAGGCTAATGCAGGTGCCCCGAACCGGCGAAGTAAGCTTGCAGGGGTTGCCGGGATCTTCGCAATTACCCTTGATCTCTACGTCAAAGCTCCAATTCTTAAGAATGATTTCGGACTGTTCAATTTCGGTGCGGAATTCTTCAGGTGTCAACGGCGGGTCAAACTCATCCAGTTCGATCACCTGGTCGAAACGGTCAGTTACGGTAATAATCTGGAACTCATGGTCAACGATTACAAACAGGATTACTTCGAAATCGATGAATAATTTGACCTTGTTAAAAGCAAGGTCCTCGTGGGTGCTCAAAACCTTGACCTTAATGTCGTCTACGAAAGAAATCTTGCCGCCTACCTGTTCATCTGGTACACAGAACAAGATGTCAAGGACCTTGACCTGCTTCTCGATAAACTTGGCTTTGATCACCTTGGCGAATAAGTCCAACATGCAACCTTCAGGAAATTCACATTTGAGTAACCTCGACACTTTACTCTCCCTCCAAATCTTTATCTACTGCCGGGGCGCCGCTGCCTGGCGTAGCCTCCAGCAAATTTCTAGGTTATACTATGAAATTCGTATCTAATGTGTGATGATGGAAAACAATTTTGTAGTCACCCGCTTGGCAACATTCCCTCGTTCATCAAATGGAGCCCTTCAACCCGGCTGTCGCAAAAGAGCCCCAGTCCCATCCGGCGCGCCTCTTCGCAGAATCCGATATCCTCAGCCCCTTTATCTGAAAGGTATCTCACTCCGTACTTTTCTATCACCTCCCTGGCGATCAAGCAGGCCGCCCCGGTGCAGTCTACCGGGAACAGACACCCGGCGGGAATGTCTCTGATATGACGGTAGCTGCCGTTGTCATCCCGGTTCAAAACATTGAATAGGGACGGGTCCCCCACTTCATGGCCGTTGCATACCAGAGCCGACACTACCGGGCAGTTGTCGGCCAGCAACTGCCGCAGTGCAAACGCGGGTAGGATAATGTCGCTGTCTACGCTAAACAGGTGGGTGCAGGACGAGTCAAGGAATTCCCGCAGCAACCGGTTGCGCAGATCGGCCAGCCGCGACAGGCTGTAGTAACCTCGTTTATAACCACCCGGCCGGCTGTGGTTTTCTTCCACCAGACGGACCGGGCTTCGGCAGCTCCGGGCAAAGTTCCCCAAAATAGCGGGGGTTTCATCCTGGCAATTGTTGATAATGAAACAGAATTCCATTGCCTCCGGTGGATAGTCCATTTGCGTCAGAGCTGTCAAATAGGCCGGAAGGACCCAGGCCCGGTTGCGCACCGGGCAGCCCGCCATAATCCTAGCGAGCATGGACCCGGCGGTTGGCAACCCGGTAGCTGCCAAAACGAATGTGCTTGCGCCGTCTTACCCGAACCCCTTTGCGTTCCAGCAGCGGTTTAAACTTGGGCCTGATGCTGGTAACCAGCCTGCAATGGACCCTCACCCGGTGCTTTTCCAGGGGTATCTTGACGATATTTTGGATGTGCACCGGGCGGCGGGTGGATATTTTCAACCGGCTATGCGTGGTCCACAGTTGAATGATAGAAGTTTGCGGCGGAAGGGTGTCGATCAGGGCATCAATTGTTTCGTGCCCCCAGCGGCGTTCATGCCCGTCAAAATGCCCTCCCGGGTGATGGTCCGGGCAAAATACATCTTCAAAGTCAGCATATTCGTCATCGAAAAAACCTTCCTGGAAATGACCATCGGGCCCATGGTCATGACCGGCATCCGGAATGGAATCAATATAGCCCCTTCCCAGGCCGCCCGCTTGACCCCTTCCAGCCAGACGCTCTTCCACGATGCTCAATACCAGTTGGGCGCGGTGTCTCCAGGAATTTTCTTCGGCCAAAACCAGACGCTGGGCCCGCAGCTCGGCGGTGTCGTAGTGGAGAGCCCGGTAAACGTTATAGATGAACTCATCATGGTTGTTGGAATAGAAAACCAGGTCCTGGAACTTGCCCGCTTCCGGAATGGCCGTACTTACTACCGGCAGTCCGGACGCAATATACTCCCACATTTTGATGGGGTTGACCGATTCGGTCATATTGCTCTGAATAAAGGGAATAATACCCACACTGAACTGCTGGGTATAGGCGGCCAGTTCTTCATAGGGTTTAAAGCCCAACCAGTGTAGATTGGAGCGCTGCGGAACATCATTGACATTGTACAGCGGTCCGACCACTACGACGCTGCAGTCGGGAAACTCAGCTGCCAGGCGATCGATCAGCTGCAGGTCTACCCAGGTGGCTACCACACCTACATAACCGATAATGGGGCCGGGAATGCTGGCAATATCAGCCGGGACCGACAAGGTTTTGCCCGCCGCCTGGGAAAAGTGGTTGTAATCACAGCCGTTGGGAACCAGATAGCTGTGCGGGTTTATGCTGCGGGCGGTTTCAAACAGCCGGTCAGAAGTACACAGGACAACATCAGACAGGCTGACCGCTCTCAGGTAATAGGGTTTCCAGGCTTCGAATTCGTCGCTGGGCTCGTCGACGCTGTCAAATACCAGCAGAGAAGGATTATACTGCTGCACGATATCTATGTGGGAAGCCGCACTGAAATAGACTACCGGTCTGATCCCCTGCAGGTAGGGCATTGGATCAACCTGGTTGAACACATACAAGTTGTCATTGGGCTTTACAATTCCCTGAGGTGTATTGGAGTGAGGGCTGGGAAGGTTTAAGAAAAAACTGGGTACGCCCAACTCTGAAAAATGCTTCATCAACTGTTGGGGCCGCTGCACCAGATAATTGTAATCCAGTGTTTGCGGATATAGGATACAATCAATTGTCGACATTAATGATCCCCCTGACCATGGATAAATTTTTTATCTCCTATGTTTTTTTAAGTTCCTTGTTTAAATCTGCTGCATCCTATGCGTGGTCTGTTTTCGGGAGGCGGTGGCACCTTTTCCCCGTTTCTGGGCTTGTTTTTTACAGTCTGGACAAATGGGGCTTCCACAATGAGCGCAAGGCTCAAGGTCGTCACGATTGACTCTGACGCCGCAGACGGCGCACATACCCTTTGCTTCTATTACGCTTTTGCGCGCCGTTGATACCGTAAACGCCTCTTTTTCCGTTTCGGACGGCTGTGGCGTCGCCTGAAAAGAACCTGTTTTGATCCGCATGATAGGTGCCTCCTGGATACCGGGCTGCTGCATTCATAAATCACCCCCTGTCAGTCAACAAACGATTTCAGGAGAATTGACTACTCCAGCATATGAGATTTGCATGTTATCGGTGCATATTGAGCTCTATTCTTACTTTTTTTATCTACTTTTGGAGTCTAGTACTCTGTAACACCTACCTCCGCCTCCCCCTGTGAAAATTTTTCTCGGCGGATAAACTAAATTTTTAGATGTTACAGACTACTAATACAGCTTAAAACAGAAGGTTCCAGCTCACTTTTTGTTGAATATTAATATTCTAAACCGACTAAAGGAGGTGGAATTTTGTTAAGCAGGGAAAACCTGATGGGTATGAGCAGTTGGGGCGGCTTTTGTGGAATAATGTTTATTATTTTGGGTGCGCTGGGTGCAATAACCGGTGTTTTTGCTTTTGTTGTGGGAGCTATTCCGGGCATATTGATGATTTTAATGGGAGCCAAGCTGATGAGCGCTAAAAACCAGCTCCAGCTGCTTTTAACCCAGCCTCCGGGTATGGACACTACTGCCACGCTGAACGAAATTTTCAGCAACCTCAAGCAGTACCTGATGTTCCAGGGGATACTCTTTATCCTCTACCTGGTGTTTATTGCCATAGCCATCATTGTTATGCTTGTGGCGGGCATTGGAACATTATCGATCCTGCAGGATTTATAAGTGAAACAGGGGGACGGAGATTTTGTTGCATTCCACGGGCCGTGGAATGCAACAAAATCTCCGTCCCCCTGTTTCACTTATAAATC
>DATMYB010000259.1:0-4100 GCA_035561215.1 Syntrophomonas sp.
ATTAAGCCGAATCCGCAAGGTACGGGGGAACCAATTGATGGGGTGAAACGTAATGTGGGGCTGTCCTTCAGCCCTAACCCGGCAGCTAACCTCGGAGGCTAGGGAAGGAGAGTTGCCCTTGGTATATATAAAGAAAGCATGTGTTACATTGATTTTGTTAGTGGGAATCCTGATACCCGGAGTGGCCGGTGCAGCCGGTTTGCGTTCGGGTGACGACGGCGAGATGGTGTACGAGCTGCAGGAGAGATTAGCCGCTTTGCATTATGATGTGGCGGTTGACGGTGACTTTGGAAGCCAGACGGAAAAAGCGGTCTCTAAGTTCCAACAGGACAATGGTTTGGCGGCTGACGGCGTGGTCGGCAAGACCACCTGGGATATACTTGTACGACTTAGCCCGGAACCCAGCCGGGGCAGCAGGCCGGCGGGCGATCAGGCGGTGACCATTGCACGTCGTTACATATCAACTCCTTACGTCTTCGGGGGCACCGGCCCGGGCGGATTTGACTGCAGCGGATTTACGCAATATGTGTTCCGTCAGATGGGGATTAGCCTGACGCGCATGGCCGACGGCCAGTACGGTCAGGGAATGCCCGTAGGGGAAGGTTTATTGCGGGTGGGTGATCTGGTGTTCTTTTCGACATATGAAGCCGGTCCTTCTCACGTGGGTATTTTTGCCGGAAATGGTCGCTTTATCCATGCCGGCTCGAGTACCGGGGTTACGGTAAGTTCACTATATGATTCCTATTGGGGTCCCCGCTACATAGGCGCCCGCAGGGTGATACGCTAAATAAAAAGAGCTGTCCTTTAAACAGGTTTGTTAACCTGAATCGCTACCCGTCAAGTAGACAATGAAATATATAAAGTATTTCCTCTGCCAGTAACCCTGTAAAATGGGCTGCTGGCAGTTTTTCTATGCGGCTAAATACATCTCATGCTTTTCATACGGTGTCAAAACCCCAAGATTCCGTTGTACTCGCTTTGTATTGTAATAAACGATGTAACGTTTAATCATATCAACCAAAGACTCTTTATCCATGAAGCGTTTGCCATAATATCGTTCCCGTTTCAAAATTCCCCAAAAGCCTTCCATTGGACCGTTATCAATACATTTTCCTACCCTGGACATGCTCTGTGTCATACCTGCTTTTACAAGCATCCCGTGGAATGTTCGGTTCGTATACTGGAATCCTCTGTCACTGTGAAACAAAGGATGAGCCTTCGAATTGGCAGCTACGGCTGTATTGAAGGTATCGTATACCAATTTATTATCGTTGCAATCACGGATGATGAACGATACGATCCGGCGGTCATAGAGATCCAGGATGGCACTGAGATAAATCTTATGCTTTTCAAATCCTGTATAATACTTGAATTCCGTTACATCCGTCAGCCATTTTTCATTTGGCTTGTCGGCGTAAAAATCACGGTTCAAAAGATTTTCCGCTATATACTGAGGCTTACCAGCTTGTCGGGTACAACCATGGTTGCTGTATTTAATCGTCGATTTAATGTCAAGCAGACGACAAATTCTCAACACTCGTTTGTCGTTTATCTCCGTATTGTAATCATGCGATAAATCATCCCTGATGCGTCGGTAGCCTTTATCCGGATTTTTCTGATGTATCGCTTCAATGAGCTGTGCAATACGTTTATTTTCGACTTCGTTCATCGGCTCTTTTCGTTTCAGCCATTTGTAATAAGCAGATCGCGCTACATGAGCAAGATGGCAAAGTTCATCGATTGGATAACTGTTGTCTTCGTGTTCCTGCCGGATAAGCGTGTAAAGACTTATCTGGTGAACCAGGGTTAATCCCACCTCCTTTCTAGCGCATCTAATTTTTTTAGAAAATCCCGTTCCATTTTAAGCATGTAGTTTTCATGTTCTAACTGCGCAATTTTGACCTTTAGCTTTTCTTCTTCCGTTCGTGGTTCTTGTTTGTTTGTCCGCTGGCCGCGTCTGTCTTGCAAGCCAGCTACGCCTAATTCGGTAAATTTCTTTGTCCAGGTATAAACCTGCTGGTAGGATACCTGATATTTATCTGCAATTTCGCCATAATTTCTGTCTGCAGCAAGGCACTCCTCAGCAATTTTTACTCGTTCTTCCTGCGTGGTCTTTCGTACTTCCGTCATGTTGCGATGTCCTCCTCGGCGTTTAAAGCCCTCATGACGATTATACCTCTTAATCCAGCGCTGGATTTGAGTGGTAGAACGAATTTTGTATTTTTCAGATAGCGTTAACAAGCTTGCATTGCCAGAGAGATATTCTTTCACAACTTTCTCCTTAAGTTCAGGAGAATATTTTCGCTGTTTATTCCTCGGGAAAAAAGCATTAGATCCTTCCGCTTTATATTTACATATCCACTTCTGAATAGACGAGATAGCTACTCCGGTAATTCGACTTATCTCATGCTGGCTAATTGTTTCATCAAGATATTGCTCTACAAATTTAATCTTTTCTTCTGGATTCATTTTTCTTTTTGTTGGCATAAAAAGTCCCCCTATAGTCGACAATTTATTTTTTCATTGTCTCCTATAGGGGGAGCATATCACAGGTTTGTTAACCTGTTTAAAGCAGCTCTTTTCTTATTTTTGCATTAATTCGTCAGACTGCGTATCGGCGCGGGGATCCGCCCGCCCCGGGAAATAAAATCATCACACTTGAAAGTGTTGACCTTGAGCAGCGGGCTGTGTCCCAGCAGGCCGCCGAATTCAACATAATCACCCAGGGATTTTCCCGGTACGGGAATGATACGTACGGCGGTCGTTTTATTGTTTATCATGCCAATGGCCGCTTCGTCCGCGATGATGCCGGAGATGGTGGCGGCGGAGATGTCGCCGGGGACGGCAATCATATCCAAACCCACCGAACAAACACAAGTCATAGCCTCCAGCTTCTCCAGGGAAAGGGCGCCTTTTTCCACCGCGGCGATCATGCCCGCATCCTCACTGACGGGGATAAAAGCACCGCTCAGTCCGCCCACGAAGGAAGAGGCCATCAAGCCGCCCTTTTTCACCGCGTCATTTAACATGGCCAGGGCGGCGGTGGTACCGGGGGCGCCACAGCTTTCCAGGCCCATCTCCTCAAGAATATGGGCTACGCTGTCGCCGACGGCGGGGGTGGGCGCCAAAGAAAGATCAATGATGCCGAAGGGGACGTTTAAACGTTTAGACGCTTCCCGGGCCACGAGTTGTCCGACGCGGGTTATTTTGAAAGCCGTCTTCTTAATAATTTCGGCGACCGTTCCCAGGTCCGCGCCCCGCGCCTCTTCCAGGGCCCGTTTTACAACACCGGGGCCGCTTACGCCCACATTGATGGCGGTTTCCGATTCTCCGACACCGTGAAACGCGCCGGCCATAAAGGGATTATCCTCCACCGCATTGGCGAAGATTACAAGTTTGGCGCAGCCAAGGGCGTCGCGGTCTTTAGTGAGCTCCGCGGTCATTTTAATGACCTGTCCCAGCTCTTTCACGCAGTCCATATTAATGCCCGCGGAAGTGGAGGCTAAATTAACCGAAGCGCAAACCCGTTCTGTTTCCGCTAAAGCCTGCGGTATGGAGTTTATCAGGATGCGGTCACCCCTGGTATAGCCCTTGGGTACAAGCGCGGAAAATCCGCCAATAAAATTAACCCCTACTTTTTTGGCGGCCCGGTCCAGGGCATGGGCGACCTCTACATAGCTGTCGGTTTTGCAGCTTTCCGCCACGATGGCAATGGGTGTAACAGAAATACGTTTATTAATGATGGGCACGCCGTATTCATCTTCAATATCATTGCCCACCCGTACAAGATCGGCGGCTGTCGATGTTATTTTGCGGTAAATGTTGTCGCAGAATACAGCCGGATCGGAATGACAGCAATCCCGTAAACTGATACCCAGCGTAATAGTCCGCACATCCAGGTTGTTTTCCTGAATCATCCGGTTGGTTTCTAAGATGTCTTGAATATTTAACATGCCGCCACCTCAAACCTTATGCATAAGCATAAAAATATCTTCATGCTGCGCTTTAATTTCCAAGCCCATTTCCCCGCCCTTTTCGGCCAGGGCTTTTTGTATTTCTCTGAGGGGCACCTTGGATCCGTCCAGCTCGGCGATCATCAC
>DATMYB010000260.1:0-2337 GCA_035561215.1 Syntrophomonas sp.
ATTGTACGAAGACCATACGAAGGAAGACCTGATTCAGCAACTAAACCTCGCCCACCGACGTGTACATGAATTAGAGGCAAGGCAAGCCGGATATATCTACAACTCCAAACAGCTAATGGAAAAGCTTCCTATAGGCGTATCAATATGCTATGACCTTTCCTGTAAAGAGATCAAGCATAACCCGGCCATGAGCAAGTTCCTGCGTATCAGCGACGGGGATAGTGCTTCGCACTCGGGTTCGACCCCACCTTCTTTTAACATGTTTTTGAATGGCATGAAAATGGAGCCTGAGCAAATGCCTATACAAAGAAGCCTATGGTCGGGCGATTCTGTCCCGGGGCAGGAGATTGAGTTTGTTTGGGAGGACGGGATAAGAAAGACCGGTATATGCAAGTCAAGCCCTCTATTTGATTTAGGTGGCAGAATCATAGGTGCTGTTACAACTTGTGAGGATATTACCGAACGTAAAAAAGTTGATGAAAACTCTCAAGAGAACCTGATAAAATTGAAATCGGCTTTGGCCAGCATGAGCGATGCCGTATTTATTTCCGACCCGGAGGGCAGGCTGGTTAATTTCAATGAAGCCTTCGCCACATTTCATAGATTCAGCGATAAGGCCAGGTGCTTGCCGACACTGGCCGAATACTCTGACATCCTGGATATCTGCCTGCCCGATGGAAAACCTGTGCCTCTTGATCAGTGGCCTATATCCCGAGCTCTTAGAGGCGAAACGGCTACCAATGTCGAATACATTTTGCGCCGCAAAGACACCGGCGAGACCTGGTGGGGCAGTTACAATTTCGCTCCCCTTCGGAATCAAGAAGGATTAATTGTCGGTTCTGTCGTTACCGCACGAGACATCACGGAGCGAAAACATGCGGAAGATGCTCTAAGACAAAACGAACAATTTTACCGTATATTGGATATAAAACGGCGTAAAAAAACTGAGGAAAAACTGCGGGAAAGTGAGCAAAGCCTGTCTGCCAACCTGGCGGGGATGACCAAGCTACAAGAGTTAAGCACCCGCCTGGTGCAGGCCGGTGATCTAAATACCCTGCTAAAAGAAATCCTGGCCGCTTCAGCAGACTTTACCGGCACTGATAAAGGAAACATCCAAATTCTCAATCCTGATACAAACTGCCTGGAAATCGTAGTACACCAGGGTCTGAGCCGTACATTCATCGACCATTTTGCTTACGATGCTGGTATTGGGAAATGCTGTCTGGCTAAAGAACAGCTGAAGCGGGTGATTATTGAAGACCTCGCCCTGGTACCGGAACTGGAGGGTACAACCGATCTTGACATACATCTTAAAGATGGCATCCGGGCCGTACAGTCAACACCGCTCATCAGCCGGGACGGTTCTCTGCTGGGTATGCTGAATAATCATTTCATCAATCCCTATCATCCGGAGGAGGGCGAGCTTCGCTATTTAGACTTGCTGGCCAGGATGGCTTCAGATTTTATTGAAAGCAAGCGCTCAGAAGAAGCTTTGCGTATCTCAGAGAAAGAAAAATCGGATATTCTTGAGGGTATCAGCGACTCTTTCTATGCCCTTGACAGTGATCACCGGTTCACTTACGTCAACCAGGCAGCAGAAAAATCGATAGGTAAAACCCGGGAAGAATTAATCGGCCGGGTAGTTACCGATGTGTTTCCGGATTTTAGCCCTGAGATGCTAAACTTGTTTAGCCGTGTTATTAGAGAAAAGACGTCTTGCCATTTTGAGATATTGTCTCCACCTATGCAAAGATGGACCGAAGCCAGCATTTATCCTTATCAAAAAGGTGTTTCAGTTTTCTACAAGGATATCCATGACCGCAAGGTTATGGAAGAGATTCTGCGTAAGTCGGAGGAACGTTTTAACAAAGTTTTTCATTCCAGCCCAGCCATGATGTCTATAAACCATATGGAAACCGGACGTTATATCGACGTAAATGAATCCTGGCTTAGAGTTTTGGAATTTACGCGCGATGAGGTCATCGGAAGGTCGTCTTCAGATATTGATATTCATCCCAATCCGGACCAACGCGCTAAAGTTGAACAACAGTTGCGAGTCACAGGAAGGTTCCACAGCCTTGAAATATTGGCGCGTTCAAAAACCGGTAAAATTATAAATTGCGTTTTTTCGGCGGAGGTTATTGAACTTATCGGTGAAAAATGTATTTTGAGCAACTTTATAGACGTAACGGAGATAAAAAGAATGGAAAATGAACTGGCCCGCCTGGATCGCCTAAACCTTATCGGAGAAATGGCGGCCAGCATCGGCCACGAAATACGCAATCCGATGACTACCATACGCGGTTTTATGCAATTATTAAAAGGATGGAACAATGA
>DATMYB010000261.1:0-10610 GCA_035561215.1 Syntrophomonas sp.
TAATGATATAACTATAGAATAAAGGGGGGTTTATTATGAAAAAAAATTTAGCTCTCATGGTGATTTTTGCATTAGTCCTGATATCAATAACCGGCTGCAGTCAGCAGGCTCCGAGCAACGTACAGCCTGACGCTGATCAAATCGACTATCCCAATAAAGCGATCAAAATAATTGTGCCCTTCGCCGCCGGTGGAGGAACGGATCTGAGCGCACGCCTGCTGGCGGGTTATCTTGAAAAGGAATTAGAGGTTCCGGTGGTTATTGAAAACAAACCGGGAGGCGGAGGATGGATCGGCTGGGCTGAATTGCTCAAGGCTGAACCGGATGGATATACCCTCAGCATAATCGCCGCGCCCAGCGTCATCGCGGGTTATTTGAACCCATCTGCAAAAAGAAGCGAAAGTCTGGATAGCTTCGACTTGATAATCAATCACGTGAAGGACCCGATAGCGATCGCGGTTTCCGCAAATAACAGCCGTTTCGGCAATATCAAGGATCTGATCGAATATGCCAAGCAAAATGAACTTACGGCGCCGGCCAACGGAGTGGGTACCTATGCACATCTTGCGACGCTCAAGATGAATAAACAGCTGGGAACTCAGTTCAGAACCATCCATTTTGACGGAGGAGGAGAATCCATCAGTAATGTGATAGGCGGCCATGTGGATGTATTCGTTGGTGCTGTCAGCGAGGTGGCGCAGTTTCAAAAGGACGGCGTTCTAAAAGTACTGGCCGTACTGGAATCGGAGCGTATTTCCCAATTGCCTGATGTACCTACCCTAAACGAAAGTCTCGGTGTTGATCTCACTTTCAATTCCATTCGAAGCTTCGTGGCTCCCAAGGGAACCGACCCCCGAATAATAGAGAAGTTACAGAGTGCCATTGAAAAGGCGATGAATAATCCTCAACATATCGAAAAAGCCGACGAAATGGGTATCATTCTCGACAGCACCAAAGGAGAAGCTTTGTATGAGATGCTGAAAGAAAAGGAAAATGCTATTCTTGAAGTGAGGGATCAGCTTGGCTGGTAATTTAGGCGCTAAAGGAAGTGTTACGGTGAAGAACCTGGGGATTTATATCGGAGTTTTTTTTCTTTCGGTCGGCGCTGTCATTTTCGCTCAGTCGGCGCAGCTGGATTATTACGGCAAATACGGCCCGGGACCCGGTCTGCTGCCGATGTGGATGGGCGGGCTGACTGTAGTTCTGTCCATCCTGTATCTGAGGACGACGATCAAGAAAGATGCCATTCCTTTTGCTGAAGCTCTGCCGAGAGGAGAGGCACTTGCAAATGTCTTAGCCTGCATAGGGGCCGTGCTGTTATTTATAGTCATCGTACCCTATGTCGGTTTTATCGCAGCTAGTATGATTATGTTGTTCATTCTGTTTAAAAGAGGCTATAACTGGTATTGGACGCTGGGACTCTCTGCCGCTACTACTCTCATTATATATTGGTCCTTCGGTGTCCTGCTCCAAGTGCCTTTGCCTTCAAACAGACTGGGCTGGTAGGAGGGAGATCAATTGATGGAATCATTGGGTTATTTACTTGCGGGCTTTCAGACGGCTATGACTTTGCCCAATCTGCTCTATTGTCTGATTGGCGTGTGCTTCGGTCAGGTCGTTGGTATCTTGCCCGGATTGGGGCCTACAGCAGGAACCGCACTTCTCCTCCCTCTGACTTTTTCCCTGGAGCCGGTGTCGGCGATTATTATGCTTGCGGGAATTTACTATGGGGCCATGTACGGAGGAACCATTACTTCAGTTTTGATCAATACGCCGGGTGAAGCTGCTTCTCTTGTAACCTGCTTTGACGGGTATCAGCTTGCAAAGCAAGGGAGAGCCGGAACGGCCCTCGGGATTTCCGCAATTGGCTCCTTCATCGGCGGGGTTGTTGCCTTGCTTGGACTCATATTAATTGGGCCGGTCGTGGCACGTCAGGCGCTAAAATTTGGCCCCCCGGAATTTTTTGCATTGGTATGCTTGGGTTTCGCCCTGCTCCTCGGCTTAACGGGAAAATCGCTGTTAAAAGGACTCTTGGGAGCTATATTCGGTCTATCCCTGTCATTTATAGGTCAGGATCTGAATTCCGGAGTCATACGCTTTGCTTTTGGCATAACGGATTTAGCGGGCGGTTTTGATTTTATACCAATCGCCATGGGGATGTTCGGGCTATCGGAATTACTGCTCAATGCGGAAGAAAAGCTAGGCGCAAATGCGGAAATGCCCGGCAAAGTAAAAGAACTGCTCCCAAAACCGGAGGAGTGGAAGCCTGCGATGAAAGCGATGGGCAGGGGCAGTGCCATAGGCTTTATCCTGGGATTGATTCCCGGAACAACGGCCACCATCGCGACGATTCTTAGCTATTCGACAGAAAAAAAGCTGTCCAAAACGCCCTCCCGCTTTGGAAAAGGTGCTTTGGAAGGTGTAGCCGGCCCTGAAGCCGCTAACAATGCCTATTGCGGCGGAGCACTGATCCCTTTGTTTACCTTGGGCATCCCGACCGCCCCCACAATGGCAGTATTATTGGGTGCCTTCGTCATGCATGGCTTGACCCCGGGGCCCATGCTTTTTCAGAGGAATCCGGATATTGTATGGGGGATCATTGCCAGTATGTTTATCGGTAATACTCTTTTGCTGCTAATGAACCTGCCGCTGGCAAACGTGTGGGCAAAAATTACAACAGTGCCGTTTAGGCTGTTGTTTCCTATTATTTTTATTATCATGATCGTCGGAACGTACAGCTTGAACAACAGCCTGTTTGATGTGGGAGCCCTTCTGGTCTTTGGCGTGATCGGCTATATATTGAAAAAAGCGGATTTCCCGCTGGCGCCGATTATATTGGCATATGTACTGGGCGATCTTATGGAGAAAACCCTGCTGCAATCCTTGACTATGTTCAAAGGAAATTTCTTTGCTTTCTTCACCCGCCCTCTCTCCGGAACAATCTTGGTCATAGCCATCACTGCCATTCTTTACAGCGTTATTTCTTCCATACGGAATAAGCGGTGGATAGCTTCCGAAGACGAGGCGTAATCCGGAAATAGAACGCTGCGCTGAAGACGCTGCAGATATCCGGGGGCGCATCAGTTACTTTAAGAACTTCACAAAAAGGACTTTAGAATTACGAAATAGGAGGATTTTGACAATGACTGAAACCATACAGATTGGGACAGCGGCGGCGAAACCGGGCGAGAGAGCAAGGGGAAAGCTGTTTGTCGGCGAATTGGCGAATGGAAGCGAGGTAGCAATTCCGGTTATGATTGCAAACGGAAAGAACCCGGGTCCTGTTTTATGGTTGAATGCAGCTTTACACGGCAATGAGTTTAATGGGGTAATCGTTTCCAGAAGGGTGGCCGCCGAGGTTGATGTTGACCAATTGAACGGTGCGATCGTATGTACTCCGGTGAGCAATCCCACAGCTTTTCAAGGAAAACAGCGCCTTAGCCTGTTTGACGAGTTGAACCTGGGGGAGTGCTACCCGGGGCAGAAAAATGGGCAGATGACCGAACGGGTCGCATTTACTCATTTCCAGGAATTAAAAAAATACGCAAATTATTTAATCGATTACCACGCTTCGGGAGTGACGCATCTTGCCGCTCCATACTCAGTTTACAAAACTTGCGACAAAACCGGCATTGAGGCTGAAACCGAGCGGTTGGTCAAGGCTTTCGGCCTTTATCTGAATTGTAAAATAAATACCACTCAATCATTGGACGAGCCTCATCCGCTGGGAGGGTCGTTAGATCTGCAGTGCATTCTTAACAATATTCCCGCTTTCATGGTAGAGATAGGAAATTCAGGAAGATTAGAGGATGACATAATTGAAGCATCGGTGCAAAGCACCTATAACGTCATGAAATATTTAAAAATGGTACCTGGCTCACCAGAAATAAAGGACAATCAAAAAATTGTTCAGAAGCGTTACATCGTAAGATGCAATAATAGTGGGATAGTGCTTCAAGAGACCAAGCCTTATGATTATGTCAAAAAAGGCGCGCGGATTGCGAGGATCGTCAATCTCTTTGGCGATGTTCTGGAAGAAGTTATCGCCGAGGAGGATTGTTATATGATCAGTTTAAGATATGATGCTGTTGTCAACGCCGGAGATAGGGTGGCTTTTGTAGGAATCGCCCCTCAAGCAGCAGAAAACACAATAGGAGAATAATAACATGTTAGCAAAACGTATGCACCACATTGCCATGTCGCCTACGGCAGAAATGACCGCGCGCGTAGCAGAGCTCCGCCAAGAGGGCAAAGACATTATTTCATTGAATGTCGGCGAACCGGACTTTGCAACTCCGGAGCACATAAAAGCTGCCGGGATCCGGGCAATCGATGAGAATTTCACAAGATATACCGCTGCAAGCGGAATCGCAGAGCTGCGAAAAGCAATTTCCGCCAAGCTGTTGCGGGACAACAATATCTCCTACGCAGTCAATGAAATCTGTGTGACGGTGGGCGCAAAGCAAGCCATTTTTAACACCTTAATGGCACTGTGCGAAGCAGGAGACGAAGTTTTGATCCCCATCCCGTGTTGGGTCAGTTATACTGATATGGTCAAACTCACTGGCGCTGAACCGGTTCTGGTTCCCACATCCAAAGAAAGCGGCTTTGCCTTGGATCTTGATGTAATACAAAAAGCTATAACAGATAGAACAAAAGCGATCATTTTGTGCACTCCCAACAATCCTACAGGAGCCGTATACAGTGAAAAAAGCCTGTATGAATTGGCAAAGCTGGCATGCGCCCATGACTTTTACATCATCGCGGATGAAGTTTATGAGAAGTTGACCTATGGAGAGGAAAAACACTTTTCAATAGCATCGATCTCCGGCGAAGTTTGGGACAGGACCGTCACAATCAACGCCGTATCCAAAACCTATGCTATGACCGGATGGAGGATAGGTTATGCGGCAGCCCCAAGAAATATTATCAGCGCGGTAAGTACTCTCCAGAGCCAAACCACCTCAGGAGCCTGCGCAATATCGCAAAAAGCCGCCCTGGAGGCTATAGCCGGTTCCCAGGAGGAAGTAAGGACCATGGTAGCAGAGTTTGATAAACGGCGGCGGTACGTGGAGGCTCGTCTCAATGCCATGGACGGGATCGAGTGTCATTCTGCAAGGGGAGCATTTTATGTTCTGCCGGACGTAACAAATTTTTATGGAAAAAGCTTTGAAGGCCGGGTCATTACCAGTTCTTCCGACTTGACAAAATTCTTACTGGAAAAGGCATTGGTTTCCATTGTTCCGGGCGAGGCATTCAATGCACCCGGCAGTATGAGAATCTCTTATTCCAATTCAATGGAGAACCTTCAGGAAGCTATGGACCGCCTGGAACAGGCGCTACAGCTCTTGCGATAGCACCGAAAGAATGTTATAATAATTACCAAACGCAATTTTTTCACATATGCGGCCACCTATACCTGCGCATTTTTAGCCTGGCCTGGTTCAGGTTGATTCGGCGATTTGGTTACAGCACCATTGTACCGTACTTGATAAAATTTTACTTTTAGGAAGTGTCGAAGTGGATTTCTTGTTTGATAAGATTAAAAGGCTTTCTTTAAGCAAAACAGAACTGAAAATCGCGGATTATTTATTGGACAACAGTAATACGATCGGCCTTAAGACGGCAACTGAAGTAGCGGATGAAATCGGGGTCAGCGATAGCTCCGTGATCCGCTTTGTCAGATTATTGGGGTTCAAGGGGTATGGGGACTTTAAGCGCGAGATGAGCGGGCGCTTAGAACAACATTATAATGAGTTTTTGTCTCCAAGACAAAAGTACATTCGCGCAAAAGAGAGCATTAACGAAAAGGATTTAATTTCCGATGTGGTGGAGCAAACCATACTGAATCTGAATAAAAGCGTAGAATCCCTTGATATGTCGGTTATTAACGCGGCAGCGGACATTTTGATCACAAGCAAGCGAAAATATATTGTCGGTTTCCGCGGCACGGCCAGTTGTGTATTGTACATGAGCCGAAAGCTGATTCTCTTTTTGCCTAACATCATCAGCTGCGTAAACCATGACAGCTCTGTAATAGAGCAAATGATTGACATCTCCTCCGAGGATTGTATTGTTCTGTATACGTTCCCTCGGTATACTAAAATAACGCAAGCTTTGTTAGAATTGGCAAAAAAGCGGCGCGCAAAAATTATCGTTATTACCGATCGTTTAACCGCTCCATCAGTCGGTTATGCAGATTTGATCATTCCTGTCGCAGTAGAAGGAGTAGGCCATACCAACTCTTATGTCGTTCCTTTATGCATCAGCGATATGATTTTATTAACCATTAGCGGACGGGGAATAGACTCAAAAAATGACCGTATTGCACAATTGGATGATTATATCAATAAATATGATTTATATTGATACATTTATGAACCAGCCTATGTATGGAGGCGGGCGGCGGAAGCCGTCCGCCTTTTGCGTTTATGCAATGACGCCTAAGATGAATATCCCAGTCCAAGCCACCGGATAAGATCCTCCCATGCAGACATAGCGCTTGGAACCTCAATATTTAATACCGTTAATACCGCCAATGCCAGCGCAACGGCAAATACGCAAGCAAACGCAGCTACAGCGCGCCATTTTCTCCGCCGTATCAAGGGCAGGAAATCTATCAACGCGATAAGCGCAAATCCGCCTATGACTATCCATACCATGCGCGCTACACCTCCTGTTCTTTCATCTCTGACGCGGTTGTCTTGGGAAGCTTTCGAACTTTGGCAAGAATAAAGGTCAACAGCGGCAGCAGAATCTGAAACGGCGTCCAAATAAACGGTACGATGCTTTGCGCTGAGACGCTGTGCTCCACGGAGTTCGAGTACAGTGTAGGCGCGTAGACCATGACCAATATGCCGATGATCAGTGCGAGACGCTTGTATTGCGTGGTTTTGAAAAGCTGTGCGACAGCTATGGTTGAAACATAGCATAAGACCGTGATCTTAAAAAACAACAGCATCACGAGCGCCAATGCAAATATGATTTCCATACGGCTCAAAGCCTCGCCTAAGTTTACCAGTCGCAAGGCTACCAGACCGGGCAGCGCAAATAGATGAAGCGCGTTTCCCAGAACCGCAATATCACGCAGCAGCACAATAAGCAGAACGATCATCCCCATGGCGATTCCACCAAACCAGTATTTTGTGGCTTCCCGGGGCGTCAGCTTTTTCACGCAAGGCGTAACCATCAGGAATATCACGAGCTCTCCGCACGGAATCGTTGCGATGATGTGGATGCTCTGTACATATTTGACGGCCGGTTGCGTGAATACGGGCAGAAAATTTGTAAAATCCATCTGGTTGAATAACAGCGCAATGGAAACCCCGACGATGATGAACTCTATCATGGTAAACAGCTTGCTATACCGCGAGACAACCTTGAAGCCGTGCCGGACGGCCCAAACCGCCACCAATACGCATATAAACATTGGCACCATGTGGGGTGTTTCCGTCGTGAACGTAATCTTTGCAAAATCACCAATATCAATCAAATTTACTGCAGCAAGCGTTATAAAAAACCACACGTAGGATATTCCGATGATTTTACCCAATACCGGTCCGTATACCTCGTCCAGTACCTGTAAAAAGTTTTTATCCGGAAACATCACCATCAAGGTCCGAAACAAGAATATGAGGGGAATGCAGAGCACAATGCCGATTGCTACCGGAATCCAGGCCTCATTCTTTGTAATACCCGCCAGAAAGGCGGTCAGCAAGGCGGAGGATTGAAGGAAGAACGCGACAGTAAACATAAACTGTTTTCCCGAAATCTGAGATTTGTCAATTTTCATTTCTTGCTCTCCTCCATTTCCAGAGACTGTACAATTTGGCCGGTTCCGCGTATACGGGCCTTTACCTGCACACTTAGATCAATATCTGAGAATACTTTGCTCCATCGGTCTTTCATCTCATTCCATTGCTTCGGGTATTTTTTGGATACCATCGTACAGAAACCGAAAATATCGGCATCCAGGTCCTGTGCAATCAAGAAGCAGTCCATAATTTTACTCTCTATTTCTTTCTGCGCCAGATTTTCCAGATGCTTGAGCAGCTCCGGAGGCTCCATTCCCTTAAATCCATGAAGCTCACCGACCTCCACAACCGAATTTATTGTTAAAGCTACCCGTACGCCGCCGTCCTGCCGCAGCTCAACCTTCTTTTTACAATCCAACGCTGCAATGTGCAGCCCGGCGCTGTCTGACCCGTCCGAAACTCCTATATTACACTTTTTTACATCTCCAAATGACAAAATATAGCCAATGGTCTCCGCATTGGTCAGACGGCCAATCATCCGGTCATCGTGAAATACTGCCATGCCGGCCATTTTAATTTCCTGCTTGCCGCCTTCGCCCGTCACCTTGATAATGGGCACCACCGGCGCCGCGGCGTCATCCAGAAGCCTTTGGACAAAATCGATTAAGCGCACCCGGTATTGAACGGATATTTGAGCCTGGTCCTCAAACATGCCTCCCAGAAATATGCCGGAAATAGGCATTTCGGACAGCTTTGCCGTGAGTGCTTCCTCCCCGCGTCCGTCCACAATCGCGAGCGGAACCTCAAAGCGCGCCTTTTGATCCCGCATAATCAGATCCAGATGCTTTTGGATCCCCTTCTCTGCCAGCTCTATCCCAAAAAGCCGTATCTGATTGTGCGGAAACAGCAGCTTTTGGCTGCTGTCCCGGTCTATCTCCGTTAAACAGGTCATCAGAGAATCACCGGTCGCTTTCATCACGATGGATTCATTACTGCCTTCGTTGCCGACTTCCCCTGAACCGGCTTTCCCTTGTTTGATATTTGCGACCTGCGCCGTGACGCTTATCTGATTGGGCTTATCCGACACATCCATAGAAATACCAGTAAGGATTAACTGATCTTCGATTGTCTTGCTGTCCCAACAGCCGGTCAGAAACACTGCAGACATGCAAAGCATCAGCAGCACGGCTGCCATACATTTCAAGCGGGCGGGCATCATGGCTCCTCTCCTTCCTCGTCCGGCGCATGCGGGCGAAGCGGCGGGATAAAGCGCCGTCCGCGCGTCGTATCGCAGCGCGCGATTCCTTTGGGGCGCCTGGTCATTGACCAAAGCGGCATGCGTATCAAAGTATCTTTTGCATCGTCGCCGTCGAAGTTGCCGAGATACGGCACTCCGAAGGATTCCAGCGTGGCCAGATGCACCAGCATCCCGAGAAAACCAAAGGCGACGCCGTAAAATCCTATAAACGCCGCCATTGCCATCATGAGGATTCGAAGCATCGAACCTACGTCGTTCAGAGCAGGCACCAGAAACCCGGCTACCGCCGTGATGGCAATGACAATCACCATCGGAGCGCCGACGATACCGGCGTTTACGGCGGCATCACCCATGATCAGAGCGCCCACAATACTGATTGCCTGGCCAACCGGACGCGGCAACCGAACGCCGGCCTCACGCAGTATCTCAAACGCGAACACCATGATAATCGCTTCGATAAAGGCCGGAAAGGGCGTCCCTTCGCGTGCTTTTGCAAAGGAGAACAGCAGCGTGGTGGGGATCAGCTCCTGCTGAAAAGAAACAAGCGCGATGTAGACCGCCGGTGCAAATACCGTGATCATAAAGGCAATGAAGCGCAGGATTCGTATCAGGCTTGAATACAGCGACCGGGCATAGTAATCCTCGGCAGTTTGGAAGCTCTCGGCAAAAAGCATGGGGGCGGTCATCACAAAGGGGGTACCGTCGACTGCAATGGCAATCCGGCCCTCCAATATCTTCGCCGCCACTACGTCGGGCTTTTCGCTGTATCCTATGGTACCAAAGGGCGAAAAAGGCGCATCCTCAATATATTCTTCAATGTAGCCTGTTTCCAATATTGACTCGACATCAAGATTGTTTATGCGGTATTTGACCGTTTCCACCACCTTAGGGTTTGCCACACCGTCAAGGTACATCAGGCATACGCCGGTTTGCGTCTTGCGGCCCACGGTCATTTGCTCCACCTTCAACTGCCCGTTGCGTATCTTGCGCCTGATCAGCGATGTATTGGTACGCAGGTTTTCGGTGAAGCCTTCCCGGGGACCGCGCACCACCGATTCGGACTGCGGCTCGGAAACGGCGCGTTTCTCCCAGCCTTTCGAATTGATCACAAGTCCTCCCGCGCAGCCGTCCACGAGCAATATCGTATCGCCCGACAGGCAGCCCGCCGCAAGCTCCGGCACCGACACAGCGTTTTTTATGCAGGAGGCGCACAGAACCTCCTGTTCCAATACGTCCAGCAGGTTGGTTTTCACCGGAAGCCGGTTGTCTTCCATGCGCCAATTTTTTAGTGGGCGCAGGATCGCATCAGTCAGGATAGAGTCTGAGATCAACCCATCGATAAATATAATCGCACCCGACAAGCCATTATCCGATCCGAACCTGAACAAATGCACTTTCAAATCCTGGGCATCGCCCAGAGCGGCTTTCAGGCTTTTCAGATTTTCCGGAAGCTTTTTGTTTATTTTCACTTTGTTTTCGGCGCTTGTTTCCACTACCTCATCATCGCTTCCCCTCTGATTATGCCTTGAATTGATCAAGTAATGCAGCTTTCGCATGATATATCCAAAGAACAATGGCAATCACTTCCTTTATTGCCT
>DATMYB010000262.1:0-13007 GCA_035561215.1 Syntrophomonas sp.
ATATAAACAGGCTAATAAATGGGCACAATAAAAACTAAAACAACCGGAAAATAGGAAAGGGGGACCTGTTATGCCAAATTTAAAAGAAACGAAAACAGCGGAAAACTTAATGAAAGCCTTTGCCGGAGAATCCCAGGCGCGCATGCGTTATACCTATTACGCGTCTGCGGCGGACAAGGAAGGCTTCAAACAAATCAAAAATATTTTTATTGAAACCGCCGACAACGAGAAAGAACATGCCAAACGGTTTTATAAGTTTCTGCTCGAAGGATTCGCAGGCGAATTGCCAGCGGCTATTACCATTAACGCCGAGTATCCGGCAGCTCAGGGAACGACTCTGGAAAACCTGAAATGGGCTGCCGATGGTGAATATGATGAGTGGCACGATCTTTATCCACATTTTGCTCAGGTTGCCGAGGAAGAAGGATTTTCGCAAATCGCGGTGGCCTTTAAAATGATCGCTATCGCCGAAACCCGTCATGAAACCAGATTTAAAAAGCTGGCCGCCAATATTGAAAGCGGCAAAGTGTTTAAAAGGGATACCAAAACCCTGTGGAAATGCGGCAACTGCGGCTATGTACATGAAGGCGAGGAAGCTCCCCAGGTATGCCCGGCCTGTCTGCATCCCCAGGCCCATTTCGAAATCTTTACCGAACCCTACTAAACCCGGACGGTCAATATGACAACCAAAAAGCACAGAACCATTTTCACCATGGTTCTGTGCTTTTTCTATGCTTCGCAAGTGGGGCGGTTCTTTACTTTCCGCCGCTCAAGTCCTCACAAGGCGAGGTTTCGATGCCGCTCAGTCGAATGAAAGCGTATGGAAGCCACCGAAATCTTTTTCCATTTGCTTGTATAGAGGCTGCCCGAGCAGAGCTTGATAAATTTCATCGGCTTTTTTGACCGGATCGACATCGGTGAAGGCGTCCGGGTAGATTATCTTGCCTAAATAATAAGCGTTGGCAATGGCTGTATCGATATTGGTGGAATAATTTTTATACGGCAATTGGGAATATACTTGGCCTTTCGCAAAAGCGTCCAGGGAATCATAAAAACCCCGATTGTTTTTATAGTCTTCCCGCACGAAAGAATAACCGGCGGCATCAATAAAAATAATGTCTGGATTCCAATCGAGGAGTTTTTCTTTGTCGATCATCACAGAACCGGTCTTTCCTGTTTCATCGACTACGTTCAGCGCGTGCAGAACATCCAGCAGAGCATATTCCCCTTGTGTGCTTTCGATGCCATGGGTGCCTTTCATACTCAGCGCCCCCACATAGACTTTAGGCTTAAATTCGTCCGCAATCACCTTGGTTCTGTCGTTCAGATCCTGCTGGCATTGCTTCATGAACGTTATGGCGGCCTGCGCCTTGTCGCTCTGCCCGGTGATTTTACCTATCAGCTCAAGTGAATCGTAAACGGCAGGATCAAATTCGGATGTATCTCCGTAGCTCAAGGCCACTACGGGAATGCCTGTTTTGGCTTGCAGTTCATCCGCCGCTGCCGTGTCGGCGGCATAGGTGCTGAAGATGACATCCGGCGCTGTGTCCAATATTTTCTCTGGATCGGGTGCGTTGTTGGGACCGCCGGGCCCGATGACAGGAAGTTGCTGCAAGGACGGATTAGCCAGCAAATAGGGCTTGCCGGTCGCTTCACTGATATCTTTCTGTTCGATCCCTGCCACCATATCCGTTGTCCCGGCGTAACAATAGAGCCTGAGCGCGCCGGGGCCGATGGCGACAACTTTTTTTACTGCTGCCGGGAGCGTAACGCTCCTTCCGAGCATATCAGTCACCACCCGTTCCGCGTCTGCGGAAAGCTTGTCGGTGTTGGACTGCGTTATCCCGCTGCAGCCACCCAATAAAGCCGCTATAAGAAGCACAACCGTCAACCGGGCTAAGCGTTTTATTTTTTGCATTTGGTTACCCCCTAAGAAACATTTTAAAGTGGAATCACGACGCTTTGGGAACCGTAGTTCTGTATTATGACGGGCACGGAGTACACGTTTTCGATGGTTGCCGGTGTGACGACCTCCGGGCCTCCCGCCGCAAAAACAAAACCATCCTTTAAAAATAAAAATTTGTCCGCAAAGCGCAGTGCAAGATTCAAATCATGCATGGTGACAACAGCAGAGATTCCTCTTTCCTCGGTTACTCCCCGGATAATCTGCAAAACTTCCAGCTGATTCTTCAAGTCCAGGTTGCTCGTAGGCTCGTCCATCAACAGCAGTTCAGGCTCCTGTCCGAGTGCGCGGGCAATCACGACTTTTTGAAGCTCGCCGCCGCTCAGTTCGTCCAGATACCGCATGGCAAAGCCGGAGAGGCCCAACGCTGCTATGGCTTGGTCCGTGATTTCTAGATCCTTTTTGGTTACGTCCCAGCGGATATAAGGCTTCCTTCCCAGCAGTACGGCATCGAACACCGTGCAACGTGAACCCTCTCGCTTTTGCTCCACATAACCGATTTTTTGAGCCAATTCATTGCGCCCCAGCCTATTGATGGAATCGGGGCCTATCCACACCGTGCCTGCCTGTGGCGTTAGTATACGGTTCAGGCATTTGAGCAGCGTAGATTTGCCGGTGCCGTTGGTTCCCAGCACCGCCAGGCATTCACCGCGCTCCACGGAAAAACCTATATCTGAAAGCACTGGATGTCCCGGATAAGAAAATCGAATTCCCCGCACCGATAAAATCATATCTTCCGATACCCCCTTACCAGTAAAAACAGGAAGAGCGGCGCGCCGAAAAAGGATGTAAGCGCGCCTACGGGAAGCACCACCGGGGAGATAACTGTGCGTGCCACGGTATCGGACAAGAGCAGCAGACATGCGCCGGCAAGGGCCGAGGCCGGAATAAGAAACTGTTTGTCCGTACCGATGACTCTGCGCATGATCTGCGGTCCGATCAGCCCGATGAAGCCAATGATCCCCATAAAGGAAACAGCCACAGCCGTGATCATTGATGAGGCGAGCATGCCTCCTAGCCGGATTCGTTCCACATTCACACCCAGGCTCTTGGCGGAATCCTCTCCGCTATCGAGTGCGTTATAATCCCATCTCCGCAACATGAAATATATGATAGCAACAACAATGACGATCGAAAGGATGGTCACCTCGCCCCAAGAAACCCGGCCTAAGTCGCCGAAAGTCCAAAACACCATGGCGGCTACCTGCGCGTCCTGGGCGAAGTATTGCACCAGCGTGGAACCTGCAGTAAACAGCGATCCAAAGGCGACACCCGCCAGCACCACCGATTCGGGGGAGAATCCTCTGAATTGTGTCAGCATCAGAATCAGCGCCATGGCAATTAAAGAAAAAGCAAATGCCGAGACAGTCACAGCATAAGGGTTATTTATGAGTATCGCGTCGGCTGTACTGCTGCGGATATTTCCGGCCTCAAACATAATGATAGCCAAGTTTGCGCCAAAGGCGGCCGCGTTCGATATGCCCAACGTCGACGGCGATGCCAAGGGATTTCTCAGGCAGGTCTGCATAACACAGCCGGCTACTGAAAGGCCTGCGCCAGCTACGATACCGGCGACAACCCGGGGTAATCGGATATTCCATATCGCGATTTGCGACTGGCCTGATTCCAATCCCAGCAAAGTTCTGACAACCTGCCAGGGATTAATATTCAATGCCCCGGCAGAGATACCCAGCACTGCCAAACAGAGTACCAGCAGGCCAAGTCCCAACAAGATCAGTCGTTTTTGGGCAATGCTTTTCAGATAAGAAGTCTGCTTGCTTGACGTTATTGGATTATCAAGCAAGACCGTCGCCTCCGTTGGCCTTCTCCGGACGGTCGTCTTTTGAAGATTGCCATCCGATTTGCGCGTCGGGTATGCTGTCCAATGAACCGGAATAGGCTTTGATATCGAGCAGCGGACTGCCATCCAGTGCGTCCAAACCTCTTACCGTCAGTTTGTTTCCTTCAACCGAAATCACGTCAACGATGCAAAGCGCAATGGGATTGGGGCGGTTCGGGGAACGACTGGAAAACACACCGGTTATCTCGGGGCCGAACGGCGTAACGCTCTGCAATACGTTCCTGTCTGACCTGTCACCCCAATACAATACAAACAGGTTGGTCAGCGTTTCTACGTTTTTTAACCCCGCCGTATACTCATCAAACACTTCAATGACCGCAAGGTTATCTGAAAACCTTCCCTGACGAGGTGAGTCTTTTTTTTCTTTATAAGGGCTGTGAATTATACCGATTGGCTTAAGTTCCATATAACCTCCTGCTTTTTCAGGCTTTGTCATGGTTACCATCCTCTTACGTAATCCTGAAAGCAATCCAGGCAGACTTTTTTCCCGTCTTGCAGGCGCATCTTGTGTTCCGGCGCACCTTCACCACATATTTCGCACACAGTGGTCGCAAAAAGCCTTGCCTTCTCCGGTACCTCATATCGGGGTTCCCCAAACGAAAACACCTCATCCATCGGAGCAGTCAGGATAAATGCCTGTCTTTGAGCACGATCAATGCCGCCTGCGTTTGGTTTTGCAACTACGCGCAGACTTTCTCCCGTCTTTCGATTATAAAAATTGAATGCCATCTTGCCGGTTCCATGATAAAGCAGATTTCCTTTTCCCATCGTACAACCGGTAATCACCTGCACTGCGTCTACTCCGCAAGCATCGTTTTCCGTCACACAGACGACCTCTTCGTCGGCGGAGAACTCCAGTCCTAGTTTTTCCACCGCTGCCTCGCAAGCTCGAAAACCGATAGCTAACCCCGGACATTCGTGGCCATGAAACGCCACGCATTTGTTCCAGCGTTGTTGATTCATTGCATCCTTCCTTCCTGAAAAAATAAAAACCACGAAAGCGCCGTTTCACACAGCAATACCTTCGTGGTTTTATTCTTCTGCACTTCTAATTATTTTTTCTGCTTATTTAAGAATTTAGAGCCTTCATGACTCTGATACTTAAAATATATTATAAGATGCTCATGTAGTCAATAAGTGCAAGCGCCTTGCCCGGCAAAATGAGGGCACAATTTAATCAGGCTTTTTGGAGTGGAAACAATATTAAATGGTTATTGACATATGTCCGAAACGGGGTACAATAAAAATTGTAAATGACATATGTCGGAAACTATAAGGGGGTGAGCAATATGCCGAGAAGGGATGGAAGCGGCCCTATGGGCGACGGTGCCATGACCGGAAGAGGTTTGGGATCATGTATAGGTGCAAATACCTTGGTCAAAGGAACTGGTCTTGGACTTGGCTTTAAGAATGGTATGGCCTGTCGGCATGGCTTGCGGCGCTTTTCTGCCGCTGATCAAACGACGTCTGAAACCAGGAAGATCGTTCTTCAAGCGCAAAAAGAAGCACTGAAAAACCGGCTTGCGGTCATCGACAGGCAGTTGGAGGGCCTGTAAGTCGGGCATAAATTACCGGAGGACGCTTCGGTAATTTATGTTACTGAGCGAGGTGAGAAAATGCCAAGACCAAGAAAATGGAGAAGGGTTTGCTGTCTGCCCGCAAGCAGTCGCTTTGGGCCGCTTGATTCTCGGGAAGATAGAGAGAATGAGGTCAATATGACGGTGGATGAATATGAATCAATCCGCCTAATCGACTTAGACGGCTTTACCCAGGAGGAATGCGCCGCGCAGATGAACATCTCCCGCACCACGGTGCAGGGCATCTACGACAGCGCCAGAAAAAAACTTGCCGAATCTCTGGTGGGAGGGAAAGTTCTTTTTATCGAAGGGGGAGAATACCGTCTTTGCGACGGACAGGGAAGAGGCTGCGGTGGAGCAGGCTGTCGCCGTCGTCGGTGCGGCAGAGGCTTTGATGAAAATATGGAAAAGGGAACGGAGGGTTTCCATGAAAATAGTGATTCCCATGAATGAAAAGGACATGGAATCGGGCGTATGTCCATCCTTCGGACGCGCTTCCCGGTTTCTGTTTTATGACACGGAGACCAACGAGAGCAAGTGGATAGAAAACAGTGCGGCGGATAGCTCAGGGGGAGCTGGTATCAAGGCCGCACAGATCATTGCGGATTGCGGGGCAAACGCTCTGATTACACCTCGTTGCGGCGAAAACGCGGAGGAAGTCTTACGTGGAGCAGGAATCGCGGTTTACCGCTCCACCAACGGAACTGTAAAGCAAAATATCGATGCGCTGACGGCGGGCAGCCTTCAACCACTTTCTGAATTTCACGCAGGTTTCCACGGCCATGGTAAGTAAGGCTGTAAAAATCGCAGTGCTCAGCGGCAAGGGCGGTACAGGCAAAACACTGGTATCCGTAAACCTTGCCGCTGCCGCCAAAGAATCTGTCTATATCGATTGCGACGTGGAGGAACCTAATGGACACCTTTTTTTAAAGCCTGTGATATCGGACGAAGAAACGGTAACGGTTAGAATCCCCGCAATCGACGAACGCCTCTGCAACGGCTGCCGAAAATGTGTGGATTTTTGCGCTTTTGGAGCGCTGGCCTTTGTACAGGGAAAACCGATTCTCTTTGATGAAGTCTGCCACGCCTGCGGTGGGTGCGAGCTTCTTTGCCCTGTAAAGGCTATCTGTGAAAAGGAAAAAGCCATAGGCAATATCCTGTCCGGCGTCTCCGGGAATGTCACTGTGTATACGGGCAGTCTGAATATTGGTGAAACCTCTGGCATCCCGCTTATTAAAAGGCTGCTGCACAAAAAGGCCTGCGAAGAAAGCCGTCCCGTTTTCATCGACTGTCCGCCCGGCAGCTCCTGCGCTGTAATGGAGAGTATTCATGACGCAGACTACTGCATTTTGGTTGCCGAACCGACCGTATTCGGCGCTTACAACCTGGCTATGGTCTACGAACTGGTGAAGCTGTTCGGGAAACCTCACAGTGCCGTGCTGAATAAATGCCTGGACGACGAAAACCCTTCGGAGGCATTTTGCCTGCAAAACCGCATCCCCATTCTCGGACGTATTCCCTTTGACAGCGAGCTTGGGGAATTGGGCTCAGAGGGTAAAGTCGCCGTGCGGGAAGAAGATAAGTTCCGGACCCTCTTTGGTTCCTTGCTGGAAAGGGTCGGAAAGGAGGTGCGGCATGAAACAGCTCCTGATTCTCAGCGGTAAGGGCGGCACCGGGAAAACAACGGTTGCCGGTGCGTTCATATATCTGTCAAAAGTGAAGGCCTGCGCCGACTGCGATGTGGACGCGCCGAATCTGCACCTGCTCGCGCATCAGAGTGAACCGCCTGAGCGTGATGACTATTACGGAATGCCGAAGGCTAAAATTGACCCCGACTGGTGCATCGGCTGTGGACAGTGCCGGGAGAATTGCCGCTTCGATGCGATTGCGGACAGAATGCCATTTCAGGTGAGCTCCTTTGCCTGCGAGGGTTGCGGAGTCTGCGCGGCCACCTGCCCCGTGGGGGCTATTTTCATGGAGCCGGCTGCGGCTGGAGAGCTGGCGCTTTACCGCGACGGGGGCAGCGTGCTTTCAACGGCCCGGCTGTACATGGGCAGCGGCACCTCCGGGAAGCTTGTCACCGAGGTCAAAAAGCGGATGCGGAACGCTGCCGATGATGCGGAACTTGCCATTATCGATGGTTCGCCGGGCATTGGCTGTCCAGTCATCGCCTCTATCAGCGGCGTGGATATGGTTCTGATTGTGGCGGAACCGTCCCTGTCCGGCATCAGCGATATGGAACGCATCGTCAAAACGGCGGGAATATTCCACACAAAAGTTGCCATCTGTGTTAACAAATACGACTTAAACGCTGCAAAGACGATAGAAATTCGAGAATACTGCCGGGTGGGAGACATCCCGTTTACCGGTATGATTCCATTTGACGAAAAAGCCGTCCAGGCTGTCAACAGCGGAAAGAGCATTGCTAATGTCGATTGTCCTTCCGGTTCAGCCGTGAGAGAGGTATTCCAAAGCACTTTGGCGCTGCTTTTTGAGGAAAGTGAGAAACTATGACTTATTGATTGCCGAAACAAGGCATCTTCCGGAACATTCAAATCGATTATCTGTTGGTTGGCAGCCAACTGACGATCAATATACAAGGAGAGATAAATTATGAGCGAAAACTGTAACGACAACTGCGAAAGCTGCGCCGAGGACTGCGCTGACCGCAAAGAAGTAAATCATGATTTTAGGGTAAAACCCAATGAAATGAGTAAGATTAAGAAGGTTATCGGCATTGTCAGCGGAAAAGGAGGCGTGGGAAAATCCTCGGTGAGCGCCATGCTGGCAGTAGCCATGCGGCGGCAGGGATATAACGTGGCCGTCCTTGATGCGGATGTGACCGGGCCATCGATTCCGAAAGCCTTCGGTATCAACGGAAAAGCTAAAGGCAGTGAATTGGGGCTGTATCCCGTACAGAGTAATACCGGCATTGAAATTATGTCCGTTAATCTGCTTTTGGAAAATGACACCGACCCGGTTATCTGGCGGGGACCGATTCTTGGCAATACCGTGAAGCAATTCTGGACAGACGTAATTTGGGGCGACATTGATTTCATGTTCATCGATATGCCGCCCGGGACCGGCGACGTTCCCTTGACCGTTTTTCAATCCATCGCCATTGATGGAATCATTATTGTGACCTCGCCGCAGGAGTTAGTCTCCATGATCGTCTCCAAAGCACTGAAAATGGCGGAGATGATGCACATTCCCACACTCGGATTGGTAGAAAATATGTCCTACTTCCAATGTCCGGACAACGGGAAGGAATACAAGATATTCGGAGAAAGCCATATTGATGAAATCGCGGAAAATCACGGGCTGAAGGTTATTGCAAAACTCCCCGTTGACCCCAAAATTTCGGACGCTTGCGATAAGGGTATGATTGAGTTCTTTGAAGGAAACTGGTTTGACGCAATTGCCAAACAATTGGGGGAACAAATATCAGCAACGGAGGGAAAGAAAATGATGAAAATTGCAGTTGCCGCGGAAGGCAAAAACGTAACGGAGCATTTTGGACACTGTGTGAATTTTATGCTTTATGATGTGGCAAACGGGACTATTGTGAAAGAGGAATCAGTGGAGAATCCCGGCCACAAGCCTGGATTTTTGCCCAACTTCCTTGCCGATAAGGGGGTTAAGGTTATCATCAGTGGCGGCATGGGACAGGGTGCAGTGGATATTTTCAATGAACGGGATGTTGAAGTTATCACCGGCGCCTCCGGCAATGCGAGAACGGCGGTCGAGAATTATTTGAGGGGCGCACTGAAAACGACGGGGAGCGTCTGTCACCAACATCAGCACCATGACCAGTAGTTTGCTACATCTAAAAATTTATTTTATCCGGCGAGATAAATTCTCGCAGGGGAAGGCGGAGGAGGAAGCAATACTGGACGTATTGCGATCGACGACAACGCACCCATGCGAGAATTTAGCCGACGGGAATTAAAGTTTTAGGTGTAACAGACTACTAATGCGGAGAGTAGGTATTAAAGCCATCCTTTCAGGTGAGAATTCATAAAAAGAGTTCTCGCCTGAAGGGATTTTTTATGAACAAATCGCTGTCCAAGATTTCCTGCGCTTCTTTGGCTTCAATATAATCCTCTATTTGCGTATAATCCGGTGGTTCGTATTATTGCCCCCATGACTTTCAATATATTTTCAGCCCAACTGCTTCATAACGGGTTCAGGTAATTTTTAACGGTGTTGATTTAAAACTTTTTGCCCGACTCATACGTTATATTGGTGTAAGATCCAATGATACGTATCATAAAAAAGGAGTTTCATCAGTGAAAGATAAATTGCAGCAAACGTTGGTCGAGTACGTGCTTGCCAATCAAGCGAGTTATTACCGGTTGGCTTACAGTTATGTCAGGAACCAGGAGGATGCACTGGATGTGGTCCATGAATCCATATGCAAGGCCATGACGGCAGCACATAGTCCCGTCGATCCCAAGGAAATTAAGCCCTGGTTTTATAAAATTGTAATTAACTCCGCCCTTGATTTTTTAAGAAAAAACAAGTTAGTGGAGCTGCCGGGGGAAGAGATCATGGAATTGCAAGGTTCTTGTGAAGATGAATACCAGGATCTGGACCTGGCAAAAGCGCTGGACAGCCTCCCGCTCAATTACCGCAGTGTGATTGTCTTGAGGTATTTTGAAGATTTGAAAATTGAAGACATTGCTGCCATTCTAGGCGAAAACGTCAGTACCGTTAAAACACGATTGTATGCCGGGCTGAAGAAACTGCGCATACAGCTGGAAGCTTGAGAGCAAGGAGGCATAACATGAAAGACGAAAAGCTAAATGAACTTAAAAACCAATATATGGAGATCCCAATTCCGAATGAATTGGAGTTTACGGTGCGAAAAGCGCTGAAAGAAGGAGAGAAGAAGAAAATGAAATCATTCGGCTGGAAAAAATGGGCGGGGGTGGCAGCGGCTACGGTTTTAATCTTTACCGCCACGCTTAATATGAGTTCGACAGCGGCAAATGCGCTGTCAGATATTCCGATCATCAAAAACATTGTCAGCGTTCTGACTTTCCGTGAATACAGCGTGAACGAAGATACTTACAACGCCAATCTAAAAGTGCCGGCGGTAACGGGTCTGGAAAATCAGGCTTTGGAAAACAGTCTGAATGAAAAATACCTGGAGGAAAATAAAAAACTATATCAGGAGTTCACCAAAGATATGGAAGAACTCAAGGCCAACGGCGGCGGACATATGGGGATAGACAGCGGCTATGAGGTGAAAACGGATAATGATCAAATACTATCCATAGGCCGTTGGGTGGTCAACACCGTCGGTTCCTCTTCAACCACTATGAAGTATGATACGATTGATAAACAAAAGGAAATATTAATCACCCTGCCCAGCTTGTTTAAAGACGACCGCTATATCGATGTCATCAGCGCCAATATCCAGCAGCAGATGCGCGCTCAGATGAAAGCGGATGAAAATAAAGTATATTGGGTTAAGGTCGGCGAAGCTAATGAGCCCACGATTGATTATTTTGATACCATTGCCCCGGACCAGAACTTCTATATCAACAGCCACGGAAAACTAGTTATTTCCTTCGATAAATATGAAGTGGCGCCGGGATATATGGGAGTAACGGAATTTGAGATTCCTACCGAAATTATTGACGAAATACTGGTAAGCAACGAATATATCAAATAAATGAAGCCTGGGGATTGTTCACGCCTTGATGCGATTATATTTTGTGTAAAAATCGGGTGTGTCCCGAATTTGTAAACACTGATTTGATGTAGAATAAGGCGGTATTATTCGGGGGCAGTTAACCGAGATAGTCAACTGCCCCCCTTAAAACTGGATTATGCCTTATACAAACCCTGTTATGGAATTTTATGTAATTCCTCGGAATCGTCGGATGACGCTATTTATTTAAACATTATAGACGGCTCGAATGTAAAGGCTGCAACTTCCCCCTGCTTTATTCCTGTTCATCGTCCCAACGTTCCGGTATGTGCCGGCCGTCGCAGAAGGGCGGGTTTTTGGTTTTGCCGCAGCGGCACAGCACGAAGCGGTCGCCTTCCCGTATTAATTCGCCTTTGGGACCGATGATCCGGTTGGGTCCTTCCACCAGCAGGGGACCGTCGTTAATGACCCGGATGCGCCCCGCTTTATTTGACTCAATTTTATAATCTTTGGAGCCCGGTCCTTGGCCCAGGGCGGGATCGACTCGGGAGCCCTCCGGTAAGCTGTACTGCAGGGAGCGGCTGGGACACAGGTTGATGGTACGGATGATTTCTTCGGCGGTGCTGCCGTTCAAATCGATCCAGGGCCGCTTGTTGACATCAAACACCTGGGGCAGCGTTTGCCAGCACTTGCCGGCATGGGAGCATTCATCGGGGTACCAATACACGATGATATCCTGATTTTGATATATCCTGTCACGGGTCGGCAATATTACTTCCGGTTGCGCACTTTCCGTTCCCAACTGTACGAATAATTCCTTGCGGGCGCCGCAAACAGGACATACCCAGTCCGGCGGCAGCGCTGCAAAGGGAGTCCCGGCGTGGACGCCGTGTTCAGGGTCGCCTACCGCCGGATCATATAGGTATCCGCAAATCGGACACGTGTATACAAAGCTTTTCCCATCCTTGGAATTCTCCATTTCGCACCTCCAGATATATATCGTTGCATCTACTGAACTTACGAGTCGTCACAGGGGCCAGTCCTTTCCGAAAAGCAGCGGCCGGGTTATGCCGACAGTTTGCCGGGCGGGCATGCAATCAATAAAATCAGGAATATGGGTGAGTTCTTCCATGTACAACTCGCTCAGTACCTGCAAATATTGGTCCCGCGACTGGCTGTGCCGCAGATTAAGGCCTCGGGCTTCCAAGGCGTCGGACAGGCGCCGGTTGAGATCGATCTCATAATCCGTCAGTCTCTCCATATATTCTTTCCACTCCTGCAGGGAAGATTCCTCCCACCATCCTATCCCCGGACATACAAAATGGCGGCAAATAGATTCACGCCAGCTTTGTTCCAGCAGACAACCCCCCTCTCGGCGATGGAATTTACAGCGGTAGCTGTCGCCCTCCGGTACATTGTTCACCGTAACGGAGTGATCCAATACCGTCAGGTGGTCGGTAGAGAAAATGCGGGCGATCAGGTCCGGTTGATGGAGATATAAATAAGCCAGATCGGTGGGGTAAAACACGGGGGAATAATAGCCGCAGCAGCCTTTGTCATCCTGACGGGGACACTGGGCGCATAAATCCGCTTCAATATAGGTGCGCAGACCAAGATTGTGAAATGTAAGTTTGATTTCTTTGTCCATGAATGTGCCTTTCATGCAATTAAAGCAGAAAAATCGTGTACTACTAAACCAAAGCTTACAGCATTTTATGCCTTGATTCAATCGGAACCGGATGAGTTGGAACCGGGTGAGTAATCATCCGGTTCATCCGCCGGAGAGAATTCCCCCATGTCCTGGAGATAGACAGGCGGGATCAAAAATCGGGCGGTGGTAAAGGAAAATAAAGTTTTAGCTTACAGACTCCCGGATTTGCAATTTGAGGTATGAATAGCTATTATTAGATTTAGATTTCTTGTCCTCAAACCCAGATAAAAGGGGAT
>DATMYB010000263.1:0-4203 GCA_035561215.1 Syntrophomonas sp.
GAGACAGATAAGGGGGAGAGGTCAATGAGCAGTATCAGCGTAGACGATTTTATGAAAATTCGTGAAAGAAATTTAATCAAGATTAAAGAGGGCAAAGAAAACGGGTTAAAAATTGTGGGTATATACTGTACCTATTGTCCGCAGGAACTGATTTTGGCGGCAGGAGCAGGGCCGGTAGGCTTATGCGGAACCAAAGAAGAGCCGATTGTGGCGGCGGAAGAAGTTTTGCCTCGCAATTTGTGCCCGTTGATAAAATCTTCCTACGGGTTTGCCGTCAGCGATACGTGTCCGTTTTTCCATTTTTCCGATTTAATCATCGGTGAAACCACCTGTGACGGAAAGAAAAAAATGTTTGAGCTCATGGAAGAAATTAAACCGGTGCATGTGATGCAACTACCCTATGCGAATGATACCCAAGCGTCGTTGGATTCATGGATCGGGGAGATACGCGCACTCAAATCCCGGCTGGAAGAGGAATTGCAGGTTGAAATCAGCGATGCGGATATACGCCAGGCTATCGAGCAAGTCAATCGGGAGACTGGTGCGGCCAAGGCTTTGTGCGATTTGAACAAGGCTGACCCTCCCGTTTTAAACGGAATGGATTTATTGACCGTGACCTGGTCCAGAAGCTTTGGCATTGACAAATCCGAAATGGCGGGTATGCTGGAAGGACTCACCGCGGAGCTTCAAGCTCAGCCCAGCAGTATCGCTGCGGGTAAGCCGCGGGTTTTGCTCACCGGTTGTCCGGTGGGGCTGGGAACCGAAAAAGTTATTCGCCTGGTGGATGAGTTGGGCGGTAACGTGGTCTGCATGGAAAATTGCACCGGTTATAAGACCCTGAGTCTGCAGGCCGATGCCGGACTTGAGGACCCGATTACGGCGCTGGCGCAAAAGTATTTGCAGATTCCCTGCTCCTGTATGAGCCCCAACCAACACCGCATGGAGTTGTTGGATGAAATGATTGATGAATTCAAGGTGGATGCAGTTATAGATCTTACCTGGCAGGCGTGTCATACCTACAACATTGAAAGCCATCAAGTGGGCAAGCTGGTCAAACAAAAGGAAATCCCTTACCTGCATCTGGAAAGTGATTATTCCACCAGCGATGTAGAAGCCTTAAAAGTAAGAATCGAAGCTTTACTGGAGATGGTCGAAGATTGATCGGAGTTGGAATCGATATTGGCTCAATAGCTGCCAAGGGGATTTTGCTCAACGGGGAAAAGGAATATCGCGCTTTGCTGCCTACCGGTTGGAGCCCGCGCCAGGCCGGTGAGGCGATCATCGGCGAACTGCTGAAAGCCGCCGGTCTCAGTCGCGCAGAAGTGGATCAGATAGTGGTTACCGGCTACGGACGGATTGCCCTGCCAGGAGCGGATCAGGCGGTAACGGAAATAAAATGCCATGCTCGCGGGGTAACGGCACGTTATCCGCAGGTAAGAACTATTATTGACATCGGCGGTCAGGACAGTAAAGTTATTAATGTAAGCGGAGCCGGCAAAGTGCTGGATTTTGCCATGAACGACAAATGTGCGGCTGGTACCGGCCGCTTCCTCCAGGTCATGGCGGCGGCGCTGGGGATGGATGTCAGCGAATTAGGCGATAATGAAAATGATGATGAGACGGTAACCATCAACAGTATGTGCACAGTTTTTGCCGAATCGGAGATCATCGGTCTGCTGGCCCAGGGCTTGCCTCCCGGAGGAATCATTGCCGGGCTGCATCAGTCCGTGGGTAAAAGAGTGGGCGCTATGGCCCGCCGGTTAGGAGTAAAAGAACAGGTAGCTTTTACCGGAGGGGTAGCTATCAATCAAGGGGTCAAAAGAGCTTTGCAGCAAGAATTAGGTTTTGAGTTATTGGTGCCTGACGACTGTCAGTTTACGGGAGCATTAGGAGCAGCGCTCATAGCCTGCAACCAATAGAGAAGGCCGACATAAAATATTACTGGATTATCCAACGGTTTAATGGAAGGTGGACATTTCGATGTCTTGTATCTACTTTGACAATGCGGCTACTTCTTATCCAAAACCAGAGTGCGTTTATCTGGCGATGGATAGATTTAACCGTGACATGGGTGGGAATCCCGGACGAGGGGGCAATCAGCAATCTCTGCAAGCAGGTACGGTAGTACTGGAGACCAGGGAAGCTCTGGCGCGGTTTTTTAACATTGAAGAATGCCTGGATATAGCTTTTACCGCCAACGTAACCGAGGCTCTGAATATTGGACTCAAGGGTGTGCTGCGTCCCGGCGATCATGTGATTACCACCAGCATGGAACACAATGCGGTGGCCCGTCCTCTTTTTGTCCTTAGCCAACAAGGAGTGGAGTGGTCGCGGGTGATCTGTGCCGCTGATGGTAGTCTCGATCCGGAGGACATCCGACGGGCAATAAAACCGAATACGCGCATGATATGCATGCTGCACGCTTCCAATCTGACCGGCACCATCATGCCCATCCGCGCCGTCGGCAATATCGCCCAGGCGGCAGGCGTCATTTTCATGGTAGACAGTGCCCAAAGCGCCGGCGTGCTGCCGATTGATGTTAAACTGGACCATATCGATATTCTGGCTTTTACCGGGCACAAGGGGCTGTTCGGCCCGCAAGGAACCGGCGGCATTTATGTTAATCCAGCTATTAAAATCAAACCACTGCGGGAAGGCGGAACCGGCTCTCTTTCCGAATATCTGGAACAGCCCGGTTTCATGCCGGACATGTTGGAAAGCGGCACTTTAAATACCCCGGGTATTGCAGGTCTCGGGGCCGGAATTGGATTTATCAATGAACAGGGGATAGAAAAAATATACGGACATGAACAGAAGCTGTTGGCCCAGTTGATTGACGGTCTCAGGCAAATACCGGGAGTAAAATTGTACGGACCGGCCGACCCCCGGCGGCAAACGGCGGTGCTGTCTTTTAATATCGACGGTATGGATTGCGGCGAACTAAGCAGCCGACTTGATTATGAATTCGGCATCGTTACCCGGGCCGGCATTCACTGTGCGCCTCTGGCCCATCAAACCATCGGAACCTTTGAGCGGGGCAGCTGCCGCCTTAGCCCCGGTTATTTCAACACCCCCGAAGACATCAACTACGTCTTGAAGACCATCAACTCCCTAGCCTAACCCAACAAAGGGACGTTCTTTTTGTTGGGTTCTTTGCTGTCCCCATGTTGGGACTTTTTTTGTGGGGTGAATTTGGGTAAAGTAATATTAAGAAAATTATGAAAATATATTTAATGGTGCCAGGATTGAATATTTCATGGTGACATCGGGTGAAATCATACGGGAGAAGATTATTTAGCAGGGGGAGGGTACGAAATGGATATTAACGGAGCGGTGGCACTGGTAATGGGAGGGGCTTCCGGGCTGGGAGCGGCAGTGGTGGAAATGATGATTGCCAAGGGCGCCAAGGTCGTGATTGCTGATATGAATGAGGAAAAGGGATGGGCGTTGGCAGCAAAGTTTGAAGATAAGGCTGCATTCATAAAAGGCAACGTAGCGGTGACGACAGATAATGAAGCTGCGGTGGCGCTGGCCGTTGAAAAATTCGGCCGGATCGATATTCTGCTTAACGCCGCCGGCATTGCCAGCGCTGCCAAAATAATAGGCAAAGAGGGCCCCACCGTGCTGGAATGGTACAAGATGGTTATCGACATTAATCTGATCGGTACTTTTGACATGATGAGACTGGCGGCCTGGGAAATGAGCAAAAATAACCCCAACCCCAAAGGAGAAAAAGGCGTAATCGTGAACGTTGCCTCAGTGGCCGCCTTTGACGGCCAAATGGGGCAGGCGGCTTATGCTGCTTCCAAGGCGGGAATTGTGGGCATGACGCTGCCGGTGGCCCGGGATCTGTCCCGAGATGGGATCAGGGTCAATACGATTGCTCCCGGTATTTTTGACACGCCGATGATGGCTTTACTGCCCCAGGCAGCGCGAGATTCTTTGGGGGCGCAGGTGCCTTTTCCCAAACGTTTGGGCGAACCGGAAGAGTTTGCCTTGCTGGTATGTCATATGATCGAAAACGCTTATCTTAACGGGGAAACAGTTCGCCTGGACGGCAGCATCCGCATGGGCATCAAATAAATCTAGTCTGAATTTTATATGATCGTTGCCGGCCAGAATAATTTTCTGTCCGGTTATTTTTTCCGTTTACGGTTCCAGACTACGCAATCCTGGTTTATAGTGTTAAAATACGTTATATGC
>DATMYB010000264.1:0-10778 GCA_035561215.1 Syntrophomonas sp.
GTATAGAGTAAGCTATGCTCATTTTTTGTGCCTGGACGGTGGTTTAGTTTGAGAAAATTTTTGATAAGCAAATTGATATACATCATTTGCGTATTACTTGGCATAACACTGATTTCTTTTGTGCTTGCGAATATTTCCGGCGTCGACCCGGCGGAGGCATATGCAAGGCGGCAATATAAAGGAGCCCGAGAAGAGCGTATTGCGGAAATACGTGCGGAGCTGGGCTTTGATAAATCTGTGCCGGAGCAATATATAAACTGGATAAAACGGGCTGTACATCTTGATTTTGGAGAATCATATATCACCCATAAGCCCGTAATGAAAGAAATCACAAAGGCTTTGCCAACGACGATCAACATAGCCATACTGGCGGCAGCAATGATTCTTTTGTTCTCCGTACCTTTGGGTGTTTTGGCCGCTGAAAGAGAAGGCAAGCATGCTGATTTTATTGTCAGTGCAGTTGCATTCCTTTCGCTATCTATACCGGGCTATTTTCTTGGATTAATATGTGTACTTCTGCTCGGATTCCGGCTTAAGCTCTTTCCGGTGATCGGGCATGGACATCCTCTGAGCATTATATTTGCGGCTTTTGTTCTTGCCCTTCCGATGATCGGCTCGCTGTCCAAAATGCTCCGCGCTTTGATTCTGGAACATCGGCAAAGAGACTTTGTGACCTATGCGCTGGCAAGAGGAATCAGCAAAAGAAACATCATGTGGCGTCATCTTCTGAGAAATGCCGCCCCGCCCTGTATTGCCATGTTCGGTCAAAACATCGGCTATTTGATTGCCGGAACCGCCGTGGTTGAAACCATATTTTCATGTACGGGGCTCGGGACCTACGCTTTGAATGCGGCGCTTAACCGGGATTTTCCAGTGATTACCGCCTATATATTTATCATGGCGCTGTTTTTTGTATTTTGCAACCTTGGAGCCGATATCGCCGGGGTGCTGCTCAATCCTCAGAGCAGACAGTCGCAGGAGAATATAATATGAGAACAATCGTACAAAACAAAAAACTTTTAGTTGCCTGTGTACTACTGCTTTTGGCAGCGTTTTGCATTGTATTTGCGGAAGTGCTTGCCCCTCATGACCCCTTAAAAAACAACCTGGATGTGCGCTTTGGCGATCCTTCACGGGACTATCCGTTGGGGACGGACGCATACGGCCGATGTGTCCTGTCGCGCCTGATATTTGGAGCGCGCTATTCCGTCGGTCTGGCGGTGCTAATTATGTGCATGATCGTATTGACTGCGCTGCCCTTCGGTTTGCTTGCCTCTTACAAGGGAGGGCTTGCGGAAAAACTGCTTTTACTGGCGAGCGACATCAGTATGGCTCTGCCTCCTACAGTACTGGTGCTTTCCATTATTGGAGTATTGGGACAAGGAACAGGCACCCTGATATTTGGCGCATTTTTTTCCTATTGGGGATGGTATGCGCGTATGGTGCGAAGCTATGTGCTGATGGAAAAAGGAAAGGGATATGTATCGCTTGCTGTCACAGGAGGCAGCTCCACAGCGCGAATTTTATTCCGGCATATCTTCCCGAATATCATGCCGGGCCTGCTGATTCTGGTTGCTCTTGGAATTGGCGATGTGATTATGACGATTTCTGCATTTTCGTTTTTAGGTATTGCTCTCCCGACGGGTACACCGGAATGGGGAGCAATGCTGAATGAAGCGCGTAGCGTGTTTTTGAAAAGTCCGCAGTACGCCATATATCCTGGCCTATGCGTATTTTTCACCGTTTGCGGATTTAATCTATTCGGGGAGGGAATGCGCGGCAGCCTGTCCCCACTTGGAAAGGCGGTGGAGTATGAAATATGACCCTTTGATCTCCGTCAGGAATTTATCGATTACATATTATCGTGACAATACTTCCATCAGCGGCATCAATTTCTCCATATCAAAAGGCAAGGTCTTGGGACTGGCCGGGGAAAGCGGGAGCGGAAAAAGCTCGATTTGCAAGGCGATTTTGGGACTGCTGCACCCCGGTTTGACGTCGGTGTCCGGTGAGATCAGGTTTATGGGAAAGAATATTCTCTCTATGTCCTATGAGGAACGGCGAAAAATCAACGGAAAAGACATTGCTTTTGTCATGCAGAATCCAATGGCTGCATTTGACCCCTGCATGAAGATCAAGCATCATTTTTCCGAAACGCTTACTGCACATCTCATGTGCAGTAAAAAGGACGCGCTGCATTATGCTGCCGAAATGCTTCACCGGGTCGGCCTTTCGGATGTAGGAAGAATCATGGACAGCTACCCGTATATGGTTAGCGGCGGTATGCTTCAAAAAGTGATGCTCGCCATTGCCGTTTCGCTCAATCCGGCTCTGATAGTTGCGGACGAGCCGACAACCGCGCTGGACGCGGAAAGTCAAAGCGTCATCCTCTCGCTGCTTCAAAACATCATGCGGGAGTATAGGCCCGCCATGCTCTATGTTTCCCACGACATGAGGATACTGTCGCTTTTGTCGGACAATATTGCCGTGATGAAAGACGGACACGTGATAGAAATGGGCTGTACAAAGAATGTATTTGAAAACCCGGAGAAGAGATATACCCGCGAGCTGATTGCCGCTTGTTCCTTGATGCAAGAGGTGGCGTCATGCTAAGGATAAGCGGTGTATGCAAAGGTTATGGCGGCGGAATGTTCGGCAGCTGCCGCAAACAAATACTAAAAGACATCACATTTACGGTTGGAGAGGAAGAATGCGTTGCCCTGATTGGCGAAAGCGGATGCGGTAAAAGCACCCTTGCCCGGTTGATACTTGGATTGGAAGCCTGCGATTCCGGACAGATTATCTGTGCAGGTTTAACCGTTACAAATAGGCCGCGGGACAGAAAAGAGCTTTATCAAAAAATGCAGCCGGTATTTCAGGACAGCGCCGGATGCCTGAACCCGCGGATGAAAATACGGGATTTGATTTGCGAACCGCTGCGGAGCTTTGCGGGCTTGTCAGCTCAGGAGGAGCAAGGGGAGCTGGAAAAACTGCTGGTGCTGGTGGAGCTTCCTTTAAATATCATGGATAAATACCCGCATGAACTGAGCGGAGGGCAGCAAAGGCGCGTATGTATCGCAAGGGCAATTTCTATTAAGCCTCAGTTCCTGATTCTGGACGAAGCTGTTTCCGGGATAGATGCAACCATAACTAAAAACATATTGGAGCTGCTCAAAAAATTGCAGAAGGAATTCGGCTGTGGTTCCTTATTTATAACTCATGATCTACAGCTTGCCCTGTATATGGCACAAAAGGTCCTGGTCATGCAAGACGGGCAAATCGTTGAAACGGTTAAAAATGCGATGTCCGGAAATGATTTTTCCACCCCCTACTCAAAACAGCTATTCAGGAGCAGTATGTTAGATTGCCTGAGAAAAAAATAAATTGGAGGAAATAAAAATGAGAGTTCAACTCAAGAGATTATTGACTATAGCTATGAGCGCGCTGCTAGTCCTATCGTTAGCCGCCTGCGCACAGGATACAACACAATTGCTCACGCCAGGCAATATGGAAAATGGCGAAACGGTATCCGTCAACATAGGCGAAAGCGTTGACTTTGCAAGCTATGACCCCATTGGCATCGAAGACGGGCAGGGCCTTTATCATTATTCTCCCCTTGTATATGAAACCCTTGTACGATTTGAGAACGGAGAAGCGGCGGCCTCTCTGGCGGAAGCATGGGAAAGCGAGGGCAGCTCGTGGGTGTTCCGTCTGCGCAAAAATATCACATTCACAGACGGACAGCCTTTCAATGCCGAAGCCGTAAAACTGAATATTGAAAAGCTGCATGAGTTTCAGATGGAACAGATATCCTATTATGGCGGCATTTCCAGAATCAGCTCCATTGAGACACCGGATGAATATACCGTGGTTTTCCACTATGAAACGCCTTATTATCCGGTATTGCAGGATTTAAGCGCCATCCCCTTCGGCATGATGTCTCCCTCTGTGTTTGAAAATGGCAGCGACCCTTACGGCAACACCCTTGGCGATACCGCGGGAACCGGAATGTATGAACTGAAAAAAGAGAATTGCACGCCGGGAAAAAGCTATACCTTTACAAGAAATACCGGGTATTGGGGAACTGCGTCCGGCCCCGACAGCTTTACGGTTAAAATAATTCCGGATGCCGACAGCCGCTTAATGGCAATACAGACGGGCGAAATCGACGTGCTCTACGGCTCCTATCAGGTAACATATGACATGTTTGATCAGCTTTCGGACACACCGGGCCTGGAGGCCAAGATATCCGACACCCTTTACGCCACCCGGAATCTTCTTTTGAATACGGCAAGTAAAGCCTTGGGAGATATCCGGGTACGCCAGGCAATCCAGCACGGGATCAACAAGCAGCAGATTATTGACACGATCCTTCACGGCAATGAGGGAAAAGCGGATCATCTGTTTTCCAGAGCGCTGCCGTTTTGTGATGTCGATACCGTCATTTACGAATACGATATACAAAAAGCCGAAAGCCTCCTGGACGAAGCCGGATGGAACAAGAAAAATGCCAATGGCATCCGCACCCAAAATGGTTCACCTTTAACACTTACTGTCATCTATATGAGCGAGCGAAGCGCGGACGAGCAGATCCTGACCGCGTTCAAAGGACAGATGGCTGAAATCGGGATCGACATACAGATAAAGGGCTATGAAACCATGACATGGTTTGAAAAAGGGCTTGCGGGAGAATTTGATATTTCCGTCAACGACACCTACGCCTTCCCACAGGACCCATATGTGTTTATCGCGGCCATGACCGATTATGGCGTGGACAATCCGGCGCAGCAGGGGCTTTCGCAAAAAGCGGAGATTGACGCCCGTATTTTTGACATGCTCAGCACCATTGACGAAGCAAAAATACAGGAGGACTTTACGTATATCCTCACCACCCTGCAGGAGGAAGCGGTAAATGTACCCGTGTCTTACCTAAAAGAGCTTTGCGTCTATAATGCCGAAAAAATACAATCTGTTTCTTTTGATATCAATGGGGCCTTTCTGGATGTAAGCAAAATCGTATTGAAATAAGGAGGAGGCCCATGATTCAAAGTATCAAGCGGCTTTTTGGCTATGCAAGCGAATATAAGAAAAATATGATCTTATCGGTTCTCCTGGCAATCGGCAGCGTGGCGGCGGGCATCTTTCCCTACTTTGCGATACAGCGGTTTGTGGTGGAGATACTGCGCCCGGAGGCCGCAAAAAGCCGCCTGATGCTGTTGGCGCTGGCGGTCGGCGCTCTGCTGATCCTGAAAACGGCACTATTTGCGGTTTCCACGACTGAGTCCCACAAAGCGGCTTACCGAATCCTGCGCAATATCCGCGTGAGCCTGGCCGACAAGCTGATCCGGCTTCCGCTGGGTTATACGCTGGAGCGTGATTCAGGAACCATCAAAAAAGTAATGGAAAACGACGTGGAGGAGCTGGAACGTTTTTTGGCTCACAATATCCCCGAGACAATCTCCAGTGCAGTCGTTCCTTTTGCCGTCCTGCTGTACCTGTTTTTTGTAGACTGGCGCATGGCGTTATCCTTTCTTGTGTTCATACCCTTTGCCATGCTTTTTTACTGGCTGATGATGCGCGGCAGCAAGGACAAAATGGAAAAATACTATCAATCGGTAGACAGGATGAATGCCGTGGTGGTGGAGTATGTCAACGGCATGAAAGAAATCAAGGCGTTCAATCAGACGGAGGGCTCATTTTCGCGCTTCCGGAAGGCGGTCGACAACTACCGCCAATATGTGCTGGCTTGGTATAAAAGCTGCTGGCCTGCGATGTCCGCCTACTATGTTTTGATACAGGCCACCACGGTGTCGGTGCTGCCCATAGGGCTGTATTTTTTGAAAGCAGGCAGCCTGGCACTGCCGGAGCTAGTTTTGTTTCTTCTGATATCCATGAGCTTTGCCGCCCCGCTTGTCAAGCTGGCTGAATTTGCGGACGGTATCATACTGATCGTGAACGCGGAACAAAACATCCACTCCATTCTCACGGAACAGGAACTGACAACGGCAACCGGCGCTCCATCCGTGGCCGGACATACCGTTGTATTCGATAAGGTGTCCTTTGCCTATGATACGGATAAAGTGCTCTGCGGAGTATCCTTTACCGTGGCCGCTGCAAAAACGACGGCAATCATCGGGCCGTCCGGCAGCGGAAAATCCACCATTGCAAAGCTGATCTGCCGGTTCTGGGATGTGAACGGTGGAAAAATCACCATAGGCGGCGTTGATGTCCGCGATCTGCCGCCGAAAGACCTGATGGACCTGGTCAGCTTTGTCTTTCAGGATACATTTCTGTTCAACATATCCATAGGCGATAATATCCGCATAGGCAAACCGGACGCAAGCGATGAAGAAGTGATGGAAGCGGCCCGAAAAGCCCGGTGCCACGATTTTATCATGAATACCGGCAATGGCTATGACACATTGGCCGGGGATGCGGGAAACCGTCTGAGCGGCGGTGAACGCCAACGGATCTGTATCGCGCGGGCGATGCTGAAAAACGCGCCGATTTTGGTTTTAGACGAAGCCACCGCAAGCATCGACCCGGATTCTGAGGAACAGATACAGGAGGCGCTGGGCGTTCTTACGAAGGGGAAAACCTTAATTGTGATCGCCCATCGGATACGCACGGTCATGGGCTTTGACCAGATCATTGTCTTGCGGAATGGGAAAATAGAAGCGAGCGGGACCCATGAAGAACTGCTCGGTTCAAGCGGTGTATACCAATCGATCTTCGAGGCGTATTCTCAAACGGAAAGCTGGCGCATTGGCACGGAAGGGGGGAAATACTGATGCTTCGAACAGTGGAACGGATCATGCGTTTATCGGGAAAATATCGCGGCAAGCTTATTTTTTCCTTTATCGCAGGCTTTTTGGAAAATGCGATGGCGTCTGTCGCCATGTTCAGCATTTATATGGCCTTGTGCTGGAGTGTCACGGACGCCCTTACAACAATGCATATCCTGTGGATTACGTTTGTCTTGACTGTGTCTCTTATCCTGCGCTTTGTTTTTAAGCTGCTGGAGTATCGGTTTCAAAGCGGCGTGGGCTACGAGATAGTGTGCGGCAAGCGCCTGTCACTTGGGGAAAAGCTCCGGCACCTGTCGATGGGCTTTTACAGCGAAACCGACACTGGTAATATCTCTTCGGTGGTAGGCAGCGATCTGACCTTTGTGGAAGGCTTCGCCATGTCCTTCCTTTCAAAAACCGTGGGCGCTGTCACAAGTGCGCTGCTGATGATGATGTTCATGTTTGCCATAGACAGGAGCATTGCACTTGTAGCCTGTGCCGGCTATCCCGCGGTATGGGTGATCCATCTGCAAATTCAAAAATTCTATAAAAGGCACGCCAGGCTGCGTCAGGAAGCGCACGCGCAAACCTCCGGCGTGATGCTGGAATATTTGCAGGGATTGTTTGTGATCAGAGCGTTCAATATGTCGGAGCATCAGGGCTCCCGGCTGAAAGGCGCGCTAAGAAATCTGGAAACGGTATCCTTTGATTTTGAAATGAAAGCCATGCCTCTGGCGGTGCTGTACCTCTGCTGCTTTCATATCTGTACGGTTCTGATTCTGTGTGTGTCCGCGCATCTGTTTCTTGACGCCCTGATCACGCTGCCGATGCTTCTTTTCTTTGTAACCATGGTGTTTACCGTTTATGCGCCGATGGAGATGTTGGGTATGATTTCGGGGATTCTCCGGCTGATGAACGCCTGTATGGACAGGATGCAGGCTCTGATGGACGCCCCGGTCATGGATGAGGCCGGCAAGAATATCCAAATCTCCAGCTTTGATGTGGAATTTAAGGATGTTTCTTTTTCTTATGGAGATAAGCCTGTGTTGAGCCACATTAGCTTTTATGCACCGGCGAATTCCATGACCGCTATTGTGGGCGCGTCGGGAAGCGGCAAAAGCACAATGCTGAATCTGATCGCCCGGTTTTGGGATGTGAGCGGCGGCAGCATTTCCATTGGCGGAGTGGACGTCCGCGAAATGACCTGTGACTGCGTGATGCAATATATCAGCGCGGTTTTCCAGAAGGCATATCTGTTCCACGATACGATCTTTAACAATATTAGGTTTGGCAGCCCGATGTCCACAAGGGAAGAAGTGATGGCCGCCGCGGAAAAAGCCCGGTGCCACGATTTCATCATCGGCCTGCCAAACGGCTATGACACGGTGGTCGGGGAAGCCGGAGCTACCCTATCCGGCGGCGAGCGCCAGCGTATTTCCATTGCCCGTGCCCTGCTGAAAAACGCGCCCATCGTATTGCTGGACGAGGTGACGGCCAATATCGACCCCGAAAATGAAATGCTGATACAGCAGGCCATCAGCACACTTGTGGAGAACAAAACCATTTTTATCGTTGCCCATAAGCTGGCGACGGTACAAAATGCCGATCAAATATTGGTTCTTAATGAAAAAGGGCAAATCTGCGAATCCGGCAACCATGAAAGACTCATGACAAGCGGCGGCCTTTATTCGGCTCTTTGGTGGAAATCGCAAAAAATAAGCAGATGGTTTATCGGGGACAGCCCTTTTGTGTAAGTATTCATAAATGACAATAACACAGACTGCTTCATACAGACGGCTTGCAGCCGTCCCCGCCACAAAAAGTTATTTTGCTGTTGATTTCTTGGAATTCAAACGATTATAATTGTAGAAAAGACAAAATAGCAGGACAGAGGAATATACATGTATGATTACGAATATGATTCTGAGGAGCTCAGGGAAGATCATTACATAGCTCTGGAGACGGCTGCGGACGGTAAGATGGGGGGAAGGTACTATGGGACCAGTGATGAATTTGATGAAGCCCGGGAAGGATATTTGCCGGGCTTTTTTGCCGCCGGCATGCAGAAGCTGGAGATAACAGGCTTGGAGAATAATAAATAATATACATCATTGGGGTACTTTGGCCGCTTTCAGGCAAAAGGCCGGCTATATCCGTGAAGGTTCAATTTTTGAAGTGAAAGTAAGATAAAAAATGCTGATTCAGCTAAGGGATGGTGAGAAAAATGAGTGAGAATAACATTACAAGATTGGATTACGAGGATAAAGAAATCATACTGATCGCGACAGCCCATGTTTCAAAGGAAAGCGCAGAGCTTGTGCGGCAGGTAATAGAAGGAGAACAGCCTGACAGTATATGCATAGAACTGGACGAGGAGAGGTATCAGAGCCTTCAGAACCCGAAGGCGTGGGAGAATACCGACATTGTCAAGGTAATAAAGTCTCACAGGGTAGGCTTTCTCGTTGCAAACCTCATACTGGGCTCCTACCAGAAAAAAATTGCCAGGAAGCTGAATACCCCTGTCGGCGGAGAAATGCTGCAGGGTATTGAGAGCGCAAGGGAAACCGGTGCAAAGCTGGTGCTGGCGGACAGAAGCATTCAGACCACCTTTCTCCGAATATGGCGCAAACTGAGCCTTTGGGAAAAGCTCAAGCTGTTTTTCAGCCTGCTTTTCACTTTGGAGGATGACACTGAAATCTCAAATCAGGACTTGCAGGAGCTGCTGAAGGAGGATATGCTGGAGTCAATGACGGCAGGCATGAGGAAGCAATTTCCAATAATCGGTGAGATTTTGTTAAGTGAGCGGGATCAGTATCTGGCATACAAGATAAAGAATGCTCCGGGCAAAAGGGTCGTTGCAGTATTGGGAGGTGCTCATGTACCGGGTGTGAAAAAGGGAATATACCAGGCTCAGGATATCGCAGCTATTTCTGCAGTGCCTCCCAAAAGCAGGCTTTCAAGGCTTGTGGGTTGGATTGTTCCGGCAGCTGTTATGGGCCTTATTGTCTATGCCTTTGTCCTCAATTTGCAGACCGGGCTGCAGCAATTGTCGGCCTGGGTACTGTGGACAGGTGCTCTGGCGGCTCTGTTTACAGCATTATCCCTGGGCCATCCTCTCAGCATCCTGACATCTTTTATAGCAGCTCCCATTACAACACTGCATCCCATGTTGGCGTGCGGATGGTTTGCAGGCCTGGTCGAAGCTACTATAAAGAAGCCTACCGTGCAGGATGTCCAAAACGTGCAAACTGACATTTTAAGCCTCAAAGGCATTTTCAGGAACCGCTTCCTGAAAACCATCCTGGTTGTCACAATGGCGAATATCGGAGGCTCTATCGGAACAATAATAGGCGGTATGGATATTGTGAAAAACCTCATGTAGCAGGGGGTTGGGGAAGAAAAACGTATTTATAAGTGTAAGTACCGGGAAACCTGTTTGCCAGGTTATTGCACTTATAATGCAAATAATCTGACAAACGGTGTACCCGGCAGGTAAAATCAGCTAAAAGTTAAATTCACTTTCCCAGTCAAATTTGCCGGATTCTTCGCAGCTTTTCGGCCAATGGCCGCACCATTTCGGAACGCTTGGTGCTTCAACACGGTCCAGACTGGGGATATAGGGCTTTATATCTAGAACCGGCGTATTGTTGTAGGCGTCGATGTATGCCAGTCCGATTACGGCTTTATCCCTGTCAATATAGGTAACTTGTGCGCAGGAAAGCGCCAGCGGGTTGGGCCGCTCCGGCGAACGGGTGGCAAAGGTGCCCAATACGGCAGGGCCGTGGGTGTAGGGGCTTTCTTCCGTAAGCCTGGTCCGGGAAGCTTCATTGTCGCATTCGCTGAACCACCAGAACACCTGGATATATCCGAAGCCGTCCAAGCCTTCCAGGGCGGGCAGGTATGCCTTGTCCAATGCTATATGCATTTCCCCTCGATTGTTGATGATTTTTCCGATTGGTTTTAGCTTCATTTTTTCCATAAATAATATCC
>DATMYB010000265.1:0-3899 GCA_035561215.1 Syntrophomonas sp.
TAGGTGTACCATACGTTGTCTTTGCCGTACAGCTCGCCCAACTCCCGCTTCAACTGCAGGCTGGCAGCCACTTTGTGTTTGGTCAGCGCCATGGTTTTTTTGTTGGGCAGATGCACCACCACTTCAATTTCCCCCGGATAGCGGGTCAGTCGTTGGACCAGTTCCAGACGGCCGGCATCGTCATCTTTTTCGTAAGGCAGACGGATATGTATATCTTTCAATCCCTGGCCGGGTAAACCCACATTGCGCACCGATATTTTAGGCGCCTCATCCCGCCGGTCCACAAATCCTTCCACCAGCAGCAACTGGTCCGGCTCGATTTTGTTAATTGCTTTTTGATAAGATGAAGAAAAGAGCATCATCTCCATCCTGCCGCTCAGATCTTCCAGCACAAAACGGGCATAAGGTTCCCCTTTGCGGCTGACCTTTTTGCTTAACCCGCTGGCCAGACCGGCTACCCGGACGTACCCCTCATATAAATTTTTCTCCAATTCACCCAGTTCTTCGCTGACCAGCAAAGGTATCACGTCGCGATATCGGTCCAAGGGATTCTCCGACACATAAAAACCCAGTACCTCTTTTTCACGGCTCAGCCGTTCGCGGCTGTCCATCTCTCCCTTTACCTTGATACGAGGCGCTTCAATGAGCATTTCGCTGCTGTCGCCGAATAGGGACATTTGGTTGGATTCTTCATCCTGCTTGATCTGGGCGGCCAAATCCAGGCATTCATCCATGATCGACAAAGCCTGCTTGCGGGTAATATTTAGCGAATCGAAACATCCCGCCACAATCAGATTCTCCAGCATGCGCTTGTTGATACCGGTCAAATCCACCCGCCGGCAAAAATCGAACAAGGAAGTAAACGCCCCTTGTTTGCGGGTTTGTACGATGGACTTGACCGCGTTGATCCCCACGTTTTTGATAGCGCCCAGTCCGAAACGAATACCGCCGCCGCTGACGGTGAAATTCTCATAACTCTCATTGATATCGGGAGGCAAAATGTTGATACCCATATTTTTGCATTCTTTGATATAGAAAACGACCCGTTCCTGGTGATCGATAACGCTGCTTAAAAAAGCGCACATAAACTCTTCGGGATAGAAAGCCTTCAAATAAGCCGTCTGATAGGTAACCAGCGCATATGCGGCGGAATGACTTTTATTGAAGCCATAACCGGCGAAGCTCTCCATGATGTCGAACAGCCGGGTGGCAGTCTCGGCCGAAATATGGTTTTGCGCCGCTCCGGCCACGAATTTTTCGCGCTGGGCCATTATTTCCTGAACTTTTTTCTTACCCATGGCACGCCGCAGTACATCGGCTTCACCCATGGTAAAACCAGCCAGGTCGGAAGCGATCCTCATGACCTGCTCCTGATACAGCACCACGCCGTAGGTTTCCTGCAAAATGTCTTCCAGGCGCGGGTCCAGATATTCGATGGGCTGGCGCCCGTGCTTGCGGTTAATAAAATCCTCCACCATGCCGCTGCCCAGAGGACCGGGGCGATATAGGGCGATAATGGCGATCAGATCCTCAAAGCGGCTGGGCTGCATTTCCCCCAGGATCCTGCGCAGCCCGTCGCTTTCCAGTTGGAAAACGCCGATGGTGTTTTTCTCCTGCAGCAGCTGATAGACTTCCGGGATATCCAGCGGCAGGTTATCCATATCCACATCGACATGGCGGGTCTTACTGATGATAGCCTGAGCCCGGTTAATGACGGTGAGGGTTCTCAGTCCTAAAATGTCCATTTTCAGCAGCCCGATATCTTCCACCGTCTCCTTGGCAAACTGGGTAATGATATGACCATCGGCGGTCTTTTGCAGGGGCACGATAGAGCTTAAATCTTCCCGTCCGATCACCACGCCGGCGGCATGAATAGACGCGTGACGAGGCATGCCCTCGATGGCTTTGGCAAAATCGATGATTCTGTGGGCATCATAGTTATTTTGATAAAGCTCAACCAGGTCCGGCGATATATCCAGAGCCCGCTCCAGAGTGACCCCCAGCTCCGCCGGAATCAGCTTGGCGATTTTATCAACTTCTCCGTAGGAAATGTTCAAAGCCCGGCCTACATCCCGCACCGCCGCCCGGGCCGCCATGGTTCCGAAGGTGATGATCTGGGCCACTCGCTCGGCGCCATAGCGCTCCACAATATAGTTGATGACCTGGTCGCGTTTTTCGAAGCAGAAATCTATATCAATGTCCGGCATGCTGACTCTTTCCGGATTAAGAAAGCGTTCAAACAGCAGATCGTATTTGATCGGATCGATATTGGTGATGCCCAGTACATACGATACCAGGCTGCCGGCGGCCGAACCCCGGCCCGGTCCTACCGGTACCTGATGATGGCGGGCCCAGTCCACCAAATCCTGCACAATCAAGAAATACTCCGCAAATCCCATCTGCTTGATCATCTGCAGTTCATACTTAAAACGCTCCACAATCCCCTCCTCCGGCTGCGGGTAGCGACCAGAGAACTTCTCCCAGGCCAAATGATCCAGGTACGTTTCCGGATCGTAGCCGGAGGGAATTTCGAAATAGGGCAAGTGGAATTCCCCAAAGCGAAAATCCAGATTGCATTGTTCGGCAATCACCAGGCTGTTATCCAGGGCTTGGGGATAATCAGCGAATAACTCCCGCATTTCCGTTTCGCTTTTCATATAAAACTCATTGCCGGGGAAGCGCATGCGATCCTCATCCTGCACTGTCTTACCGGTCTGAATGCAGAGCAACACATCATGCACCGGCGCATCCTCGCGCCGCAGGTAATGCAGATCGTTGGTAGCCACCAACGGTATGCCGGTTTCCTGGCTGATCCGGGCCAGCTCGCGGCAAACGGTTTTTTCTTCCTTCATACCGTGGTCCTGAATTTCCAGATAATAATTGCCCGCTCCGAACAACTGCCGATACCACAGCGCCGTTTCCCGGGCGGCCTCCAACTGGCCGGCCAGGATCTGTTGAGGTATTTCCCCGGCTACACAGGCCGAAAGGGCGATCAAACCTTCATGGTATTGCTCCAATAATTCATGATCCACCCGCGGTTTATAATAAAAACCTTCGATAAAGGCCCGGCTCACCAGTTTGACCAGATTCTTATAGCCGGTTTCATTTTTGCATAGCAGGATCAAATGATACTGGTTGTCGTCCACCCGGGCTTCTTTGTCCAAGCGGCTGCGGTTGGCCACGTAAACTTCGCAGCCGATGATGGGCTTGATGCCTTGTTTTTGGGCCTCGCGGTAAAAGTCGATCACGCCGTAAAGCACGCCGTGGTCGGTGATAGCCACTGCCGGCATCCCCAGTTCCACCGCCCGGGCAACCAAATTTTTGATCCGGCAAGCCCCGTCCAGCAAGCTGTACTCAGAATGATTATGCAAATGTATAAACCCATTACTCATACTCTATTCTCCCGGTCTGTTGTCCTGAAAATGATCAAACAGAAAATTTGCACGGCTGCCCGCCGGTTATTTCCCGTAACTCCTCAAAGGTTATGGGCAGAGCCGTGTTGGCGGTGCCGGCGGCTGCATAGACCACATCATAACGCAGCAGACTTTCATCCAGATAGATCGGTACTTCATGGGTCAGGGCAAAAGGACAAACGCCCCCCACGGAAAACCCGGTCACATCCAATACTTCCTCCGGATTGGCCATGCGTACTCTTTGCCCAACCGTTTCCTTGATGGCCTTGCTATCCATCTTAACATCTCCGGCGGAAACCACCATTAGGTAATCCTCGCCTTTGGTTTTAAATAAGATCGATTTGGCGATCTGCCCTACTTCCAATCCCAAGGCTGCTGCTGCTAAAGGCGCGGTACTGGTATTCTGGTCCAGTTCAATGATCTGTAGGCGGGGATTGTTTTCATGCAGATATTTTCTCACTCGTTCGATTTCGTTCATTTTTACAT
>DATMYB010000266.1:0-3319 GCA_035561215.1 Syntrophomonas sp.
CATTACATTTCCAAGGCGACCTGCTTTATTTGCCTTTAAAATGAGGAGTCCGTTTTTCCAAAAAAGCGGCTGCCGCTTCATTCTTATCTTCCGATCCCAGCGAGAAAATCGATTGCACCTGTTCAAACAGCATACCAGCCTGCAAACTGGATTCCATAGAAAGATTGATGGCTTTTTTGGCAAACCTCACTCCCATCGGCGGTTGGGCTGCAATCTTATAAGCCATATCCATAGCCCGCTCCATCAACTTCTCCGGCTCCACCACTTCGTCGACTACACCCAGACGCAAGGCCTCCTGAGCGTCGAACTTTTCTCCGCACAGCAACAGTCTTTTAGCCTGGCTGGGCCCAACCAGTCGGGGCAGTCTTTGACTTCCCCCCATGTCCGGAGATAATCCGAAACTGACTTCCGGCATGGAAAAGCTGGCGTTAGCAGCGGCAACACGAATGTCGCAGGTAAGCGCGTATTCCAATCCACCGCCCATACAGGCGCCGTTGATGGCGGCAATGGTAGGTACGGTCAGATTCTCCCATCTGAAAAGCCGGGCATGGACTTTGGTCACATTGCGCAACGACCATTCGGTACTGGTCTCTGCCAACAATGAGATATCTATGCCGGCGCAAAAGTGTTTGCCCGCACCGGTTAAAATAACGCAGAGCAAGTCATGTTCATCTTCGATTTGCTTCGTGATCAGTTCCATTTCTTCGAACATCTGGCTGGTAAAGGTGTTGACGGCCTGAGGGCGGTTCATGCGCACGATACCGACACGACCGGCCTTTTCCAGAGTAAAGGTTTCCAACGGCTGCATATATTTTTCCTCCCTAACTTCGATCGCTTAATAACCTTGGGCAATGGCGTTAGCGATAATAATTTCCTGAATATGCGGTACTCCTTCGATTTGCGGCGACATGATCGCCTCCCGGTAGAGCCGTTCCACTTTATAGTCTTTCATCAGTCCATAAGAACCATGTACATTCATAGCGATGCGAGTGATATCGACAGCGCAGGCTCCGCAGAAATTCTTGGCCATGGCCATATCTTTGGCAAATTTTCCAAAGTTATGTTTGGAATTATAATTGGCTTCAGATGCGGCTTTATACAGCATAAGCCTTGAAGCCTCCAACTTGGTAGCCATTTCCGCAATCATTAGCTGGATAGCCTGAAATTTAAAAATCGGTTTGCCGCGATGCATTTTTTCCGAGGCGTACTGCACCGACAGATCATAAGCCGCCTGGGAGATACCCAGGGAAGCTGAAGCCAAACCCATTTTCCCGTAACCGATACCGGATTCCAACTGGGCAAAACCTTCCCCAACTTTCCCGAGCATGTTGCTTTCTGGCACAATACAGTTTTTGAAATATATATCATATAACGGCTGCCCGTTCCAAGCCATTTTGTTCCAGGGTTCGGAAATTGAATACCCTTCCGCGTTTTCCTTGTCAATCAGAAAGGTAACCAGTTGCCCACTCTCCTCCTCCTTGAAAACACAACCCATCATACCAGGAAAATTAGCATTGGAGATAAAACGCTTGGTTCCATTCAGAATCCATTGATCTCCGTCTTTACGCGCGGTTGCGGTTATTTGTTTGGGATCCGAACCAGTCCCCGGTTCGGTAAATGCGAATGAAAATATCTCATCTCCGGTAACCCCGGTAGGCAGATACTTTTCGCGCTGCTCCTCTGTTCCGAAAGTCTCAATAATCGACATGCCCAGAATATGCGCCGCAATCAGCAACTGAACAGAGCCGACTACCTGGGTTATTTCTTCCATAGCCAAAACATAGCCGTCGTACCCGGCTTCGGCTCCCCCGTATTTGGCCGAGATCGGCAGGGCCAGCAGTCCTAATTCTCCTAATTCTTTTATGATATCCGCCGGGATCTCATGGTTCTGATCGATTTGTTCGGCAATTGGCGCCAGCCGCTTTTGGGAAAACTCACGTGCCATCTGCTTGATCATTTGCTGCTCTTTGCTCAATTTAAAATCCATTATCTTAATCTCTCCTTCTGCCTATTTGAAAATGATCCATAATCATATAAAATTGTCATTTCAAGCTCCATTTACATTGACCGGCGCTACCTTTTCATCCCCGGCTGATGAAAAGGTAGCGTCTTATTCTATTTCAATGCTGTCAATCTGTAATTCCCGGCCGGATATCAGTTCAATCTGTTCGGACCGGCATTGATTGCAAGCCTTAAGCAAATGTTTTATGTCAATTTCGGTTTCATGACCGCAGGAATTGCACTTAATTTTAGCAGGTATCGTTTCTATATGAATTTCAGCCTTTTCAGCGATTGTATTTTGCGAGATCATATCGAAATACAGTTGCGCATACCTAGGCACGAATTCCATAAAAGAGCCTATGTTCAAATTTATTCTGGATATTTTCTTTGCCTCGGCTTTTTCGCCATATTTCAAAACGATTTCCAGGATATTTTTCATGATCGATAATTCATGCAACGGATTGTCTCTCCTCGCTTAAACCGTATAACCCTTAATCAGCTGCTTGCTGTGGTTGATGGAAATTGGCGACAATCTTATCAATATCTAACGGATCGCCTTTTTTCGGCTCTAGCACCATCTTGGCGGCGCCATTCGGGCAGGTGGTCTGACATACGCCGCAACCCATGCATAAATCCCAGTTCACCACCGATTTATCGTCTACCAGGGTAATTGCTTCAAAGGGGCATAGCTCTGCACATTTCCCGCAGCCGACGCAATCCTCGGTTCTGGTAGCCGTATAACCGGTACCCGCAAAAGCCGGCGAAGGCGTATACTTATGGGCAATCATCCCGGTACAGCAGCAGGAGCAGCAGTTGCACAACGCGTAAAAACGGTTGGCCATGGCATCTTTGAACCAGGCCATCTGGACATGTCCTCTTTCGTGTTCGGCCTGAACGATTTCCAGGGCTTCCGCCTGAGTAATCCGTCTGGGATTGTCCATTTTATTATGTTCCATCCAAAAACTTACGAACGGTTCGCCTACGATCAAACAGACATCCCGGGGATGGCAACCGGTTTCCGCTACTTCCCTGCAAGCGCAAGTCATAACTAATATTTCTTCCGGACCATTTATAATAAGATCCCGGGCAATATCGTATGGAACGATAGATTCCGGCAAAGACGGTGCATTTAGATCTTCTTTAAGCGATAGCAGCTTCTTGGCGTTATCTATGGTCAACATCTTACCGTGATACGTACTGGTCTCCTTATGGGCCATCGCAGGCGACATGTAATCCACCGCGGTTTTCACATAGCCGTCGATTTCCTCGCAAATACCTTCGGTCGGGTGGATCAGTTTCTGAGCGTCTGGCTTAAACC
>DATMYB010000267.1:0-10735 GCA_035561215.1 Syntrophomonas sp.
TTATTAGCCTGTTTATATTTTACACTATATAAAATAAAAGCGGACGTTTGATTTCCCTAAAATGATTACTGTTGCCTCGGTCATCTGATCTGACCGTCGCCGTAAATAACGTATTTAAAGGTCGTCAGTTCCCGGAGCCCCATGGGTCCGCGGGCATGCAATTTCTGCGTGCTGATGCCCATTTCCGCACCGAATCCGAATTCATTGCCGTCGGTAAAACGAGTGGAAGCATTGGCGTAAACCGCGGCCGCGTCCACACCAACCATAAATCTCCGCACCGCGCCGTAGTTTTCGCTGACAATCGCTTCGCTGTGACCGGTACCGTAACGGTTGATGTGATCGATGGCCGCGTCCAGGCTGTCTACCACCTTAACGGCCATAATCAGCTCCAGGTATTCCGTACCCCAATCCTCTTCCGTGGCTGCCGCCAAACCGGGTACGATGGCGCGGGTGCGGTCACAGCCGCGGATTTCAACCCCAGCGGCCTGCAGGTCGGCAATGATGCCCGGCAGGAAATCACCGGCCACCTGCTGATGGACCAGCAGCGTCTCTGCGGCGTTGCATACCGACGGCCGCTGGACTTTGGCATTGTGTACGATGGGCAAGGCTTTGGCATAATCGCCGTCCGCATCGATATAAACATGACAGTTGCCCATGCCGGTCATAATGATAGGTACGGTGGCATTTTCCTGCACCGCTTTTTTCAAGCCTTTGCCGCCGCGGGGGATCAGCACATCCAGGTAATCGTTCATCTTCATCATATATACGGCCGCTTCGCGGTCTTCGCTGTCCACCAATTGGATAGCGCCTTCCGGCAAACCGCATTCCACCGCTGCCGAGGATATAATCCGGGCAATCATGCGATTGGAATTCAGGGCCTCCCCGCCGCCGCGCAAAAGGATAGCATTGCCGGATTTGATGCAAAGGCCGGCGGCATCCGCGGTTACATTGGGCCGGGACTCGTAGATGATGCCGATGACCCCCAGCGGAGTCCTGATGCGCCCGATATCGAGGCCGTTGGGCCGATGGCGCATTTCCAGCATTTCTCCGATGGGGTCGGGTAAAGCGGCAATTTCCCTCAAGCCTTGCGCCATATCGTGAATACGAATTTCATTTAAGGTCAAGCGATCCAGCAGCGCCGCGGTCAACCCTTGTTGCCTACCCAGTTCCAGATCGATTTGATTGGCGGCAATCAATGCCGCGGTCTGGGCTTCCAATTGCTCCGCCATGCTCAGCAAAGCATTGTTCTTCGTGTCCGTACCGGCAACGGCCAGCAAACGTGCCGCCTGTTTGGCCCGGCGGCCCTGTTCCAGCAAGACTTTTTCCAGGTCGCTGTTCATAAGTTTCCCTCCTATAAACTCTTCACCCACAAATTGTCGCGGTGGATCACCTCGTCGTAATCCTTGGCGCCAAGAATTTTTTCGATATCACCGGATTTATGTCCGGCAATCTGGTTTATTTCATTGCTACCGTAATTGGCAAGTCCGCGGGCGATCTCCTGCCCCGCAGCATTGAGGACGCCAATGACGGTACCCCGTTCAAAATCCCCTTCCACTTTCGTCACACCGGAGGGCAGCAGACTTTTGCCGCGGCCCAGCAGCGCCTGCTCCGCTCCCGGATCAACCCATACCTGCCCATGCTCGGCCGAACCGAAGGCCAGCCATTTCTTGCGGGAAGACATTTTTTCCTCCCGGGGGATAAAGACGGTTCCCAGTTCCTCGCCGGCGATGATGCGGCGTAGGACATTCTTAACTGCCGAATTGGCAATTACCATGGGAATGCCGGCAGCCATGCAGTTGCGGGCCGACGTGAGTTTGGTAAGCATGCCCCCGCTGGCAAAGGTGGTGCCGCGGGCAGCGGCGTTGGCTTCCATGGTTTCGGTAACTTCATAAACCTCGCTTTGCAGGCGGGCATGCTTATTCGTGCGCGGATTGCTGTCGTAAAGTCCTTCCACGTCGGACAGGATAATCAGCAGATCAGCGTCTACGATGCCTGCCACGACCGCGGACAACGTATCGTTGTCCCCGATTTTTATCTCTTCCACCACCACGGTGTCGTTTTCATTGATGATGGGGATAACCTGCATATTTAAAATCGCCAGCAGCGTATTGGTCGCATTCAGATAACGGATTCTTTCATCCAGGTCCTCCCGGGTGAGCAATACCTGCGCCACAATTTTGCTGTATTCGGCAAAGAATTTTTCATACATATGCAGCAATCTGCCCTGCCCGATGGCTGCCAGTGCTTGTTTTTCCGGCAAAGTCTTGGGGATCTTTTTCAGGTTCATCCGGTTGGCTCCGGTGCCGATGGCGCCCGAACTGACCAACACCACTTCGATACCGCGGTTATGTAAATCAGCCAGTTCCCGAACCAATCTTTCCATCCGTTCCAAATTCAGCTGCCCGCTGGCATGGGTAAGGGTACTGGTTCCCACTTTCACTACCAGCCGCTTGATATTTTTGAATTCCCCTCGCACATTCATCCTGTTTTTCACCCCAACCTACTTATCGCAAAAATTATACCACAATCCATAGATTGCCCGTGCATTCCATCAGGGCTGCTCCATTGAACCGGTTATTATTCAACGTATTCGAACTCCATCTCTCCTATTCTGACGAGATCGCCCTCTTTGATGCCCTTTTGCTTGAGGGCATCTTCCAGGCCCATGCGTTCGATGGTGCGCTGGAATTTCTGCAGGGACTCCTCCTGCTCCAGATTGGTCATATGTACCAGGTTTTCTATGCGTTTGCCGCTGACCTGGTAAACGCCGTCCACGATTTCCAGGGCAAAGGGCGGTTGGTCTTCATAGCGCCTGATCACCCGGGTTTCCTCTGCCGTTTCCTCCCGGGCGGGTATACTCTGCAGGAGGGCGTAGGTCTTGTCCATCAAGGCCTGGACTCCCTGGCCGCTGACTGCGGAAATCGCCAATACTTTGTCACCGTAGGCTGCCTGCAAAACTTGAAAACGCTCCTGGGCTGCGGGGATATCCATTTTGTTGGCGGCAATCAGATACGGCCGCACCGACAGTTCCGGGTTGAAAAGCTCCAGTTCCCGGCGCAGGATTTTTAAATCTTCCATGACGTCCCGCCCGTCGGTCTGGGCGGCGTCCAATATAAATAAAAGCACTTTCGTTCTTTCCACGTGTCTGAGAAAATCGTGGCCTAAGCCCACACCAGTATGGGCTCCTTCGATCAGGCCAGGAATATCGGCAATCACAAAGGATTCATGGTCTCTGGTACTGACCACACCCAAGTTGGGAATCAGGGTGGTAAACGGATAGTCGGCGATCTTGGGCCGGGCCGCCGACACCTGAGCGATCAGGGTAGACTTGCCCGCGTTGGGGTATCCCACCAGCCCCACGTCCGCCAACAGCTTTAACTCCATATTGATCCAGCGTTCCTGTCCGATTTCACCTTTTTCCGCCATGGACGGAGCTTTGTGGGTCTGACTGGCAAAGTGGCTGTTGCCTTTGCCGCCCCGGCCGCCTTTGGCGATGATGGCCCGCTGACCGTCCTCGGTCAGATCCGCCAGTACCTCTCCCGTATCGTCGTCGCGTATAACGGTACCGATCGGCACTTTTACGATTAAGTCCTCGCCCCAGGCGCCGTGCTGGTTTTTTCCCTGACCGTGGACGCCGCGCTCCGCCTTGAAGTGTTTGCGATAACGAAAATCCATCAGGGTAGTCATACCCTCTTGCGCCTCGAAAATCACGTTGCCGCCCCGGCCGCCGTCTCCCCCGTAAGGTCCGCCCATGGGCACATATTTTTCACGCCGGAAGGCAACGCAGCCGTTGCCGCCGTCTCCGCCCTTTACATAAACTTTGGCATGGTCGATAAACATCTGTTCACTCCTTATTGATACGTGTCCGGCGGGATTCCCCTTCCCAACCGTCGCCGTTGAAATACATTTCTATACCGCTTTCGTCCTCGTGGATGGAAACATAAAGTACCGGCTCGTCTTCCCCCGGCGGGATATCCGGCTGCAGCGCGGCAATGCTCCGCACCGGTTCGTTGGCTGCTATTAAACAGTCCGCCGTTTTTACGTCCAGGTCTTCATATACCAATATAATGCCCATATCTCGTACCATTAACAATTGCTCGTAAAAATAAAGGGCATACGCGGGCGCAACCGCTTCGAATATGATCCTCTCCTGATTGATCCCGGCGGTAATTTCCTTGATATAAGCGCTCATCTGCTCGGTCCAGCCCAATTCCAAATATCCGCCGATAACCTGCAGGTGATTGGCGAAATCGTGCCTCACCCGGCGCAGCAAATTCACCATTTGTTCGGCCTCCATCACAATCCCCCCAATGAAGCAAGTCCGGCTGATACTCTAACCAGTCCCGGCTTATTCCTAATAATAACAAAGACCCCTGGAATACTCCAGGGGACATTCGCTGCTTTGCTTATTTTAGTGGCTAGGTTTGATTCCACTGCAAAAATTTATCATCCAACAAAGGGACGTTCTTTTTTGTTGGATTTTTTGCCGGATAATCATAATTGGTTAGTTGAATGTACAAACATTCCGTCGTCAGTACTCTGTCAACCCTAAGTCCGCATATTATTTGTCGAGGGAAATTGCTGCAGGGCAAGGCGGAGGATTGAGCAATACTGGACGTATTGCGATTGACGACAACGCAACCATGCAGAAATTTAACCGACAAGGAATTGTGGAATTAGGGTTGACAGAGTACTAAGCTCAGCGCCAAGTGCTCCTCCATGTTTATACATTCAACACGATTAACTCTGCTTTTTGCAGGGGACTCATGCTTAATAACTAGACCGTAGCGCTTTCGTCGACCGGATAAACGCTGACTTGTTTTCTGGTCTTGTCTTTTCTCTCAAATTTGACTTTGCCGTCAATGACTGCAAACAGCGTATCATCGCCGCCGACCATTACATTGTTGCCCGGATGGATTTTGGTTCCTCTCTGCCGAACCAAAATATTACCCGCCCGTACGACCTGACCGTCATATCTTTTAACGCCCAAGCGTTTTGATTCACTGTCGCGTCCGTTCCTGGTACTGCCAACGCCTTTTTTATGAGCCATGCTAACACCTCCCAGTGATGCTTAAAATAGGCCGATACTGCTTAAAAATTAATTTCCGGAACACGTCCGGTTTATAGATTATCCTTCAATCTTTTCAATCAGGAGCTTGGTATAAGCTTGACGGTGTCCCTGTTTCTTGCGCTGGTTTTTACGTTTTTTGTACTTGTAGACGACGATCTTTTTGCCGCGTCCCTGTTCCAGTACTGCCGCCGTAATTTTAGCGCCTTCCACCAGCGGATTGCCGATTTTGGAACCATTGTCGTCCCCGATCATTAAAACCTGATCCAGCGTGATCTTGTCTCCCACACCGGCTTCCAGTTTTTCCACTTTGACCATTTCGCCTTCCACTACCTTGTACTGTTTACCGCCTGTTTCAATTATTGCGTACATAATACACCTCCACATCTTTCAGACTCGCCGGTCGTCAGGCAGGCCATGCCATTTAAAAGCCTGAACCGAGCGGTTGCAAAAACGTGCAACCCAACGTATAGCCTATCACAATTCAAAACCACCGTCAAGTTAAGTACTGTACAGATTATATTCATCAAGGCCCATGGCGCTGTTTTCTTCCAATCTGATGCGCTTGCCGGTTTTTTTACGGATATAGTTCAGGTTGGTCTCTTCGTTCAGGATGTATTGCAGCAGTTGCGGATGAGCCTCGCAGACGATCTCTTCATTTTCCACATAGCCCATATTGGCCAGCTTGCGTTTGACCTCGCAGGCCAGCGCAAATAGATTGATGGTTCTCCCCCGTCCATGGCAGACCATGCATTCGTCGGTAAATATCTCGGAAATACCGTAACGGGATTTCTTTCTGGTCATTTCCAGAAAGCCCAGATGGGTCATACCCATGATGCGGTTATGGGCCTTATCCTTTTCCAGTTCCTGGCGTAAAATGGAAATCACCTGGTTTTCATTGTTCTTGTCCTGCATATCGATAAAATCGATCAGTATAATTCCGCCGATGCTGCGCAGACGCAGCTGCCGGGGTATTTCCTGGGCCGCCTCCAGATTCAGCCGGTATACGGTTTCCTCAAAATTATCCTTGCCCGTAAATTTGCCGCTGTTGACATCGATAACCGTCATGGCCTCGGTTACGTCAAAAATCAAATATCCGCCGCTTTTGAGCCATACTTTACGGCGCAAAGCTTTGCGGATATCTTTTTCCAGTCCGTATTTTTCAAACAGATCTCCTTCTTCAAAATGAATGCTGGGCGCAAAGGAAGCGTTTTTCCTCAAAGCGATCTGATCAATTCTTTCCTTGATTTTGAAATTGTTGGTGATTACCTTGCGAATGTCGGCATCCAGATAATCGCGCAGGGCGCGCTCTACCACATCAATATCTTCATAAATCAAGCTGGGTGCGCTCTGCTGGGCAAAGCGATGACGAATATCTTTCCATATCTTCAACAAATGATCCAACTCCGCTGTTATTTCCTCATCTCTTGCCTCCATGCAGGCGGTTCTCAATATGACCCCTACGTCTTCCGGTTTGTTTTCCTCAATTAAACTGCGCAGCCGATTGCGTTTTTGATCGCCAATGATTTTTCTGGAAATGGAGACATCATGCTGAAAGGGCAACAAGACCAGTAAATGGCCGGGGATGGTTATATCGCAGGTAACCCGGGCACCTTTTTCGGAAAATGCTTCTTTTTTAACCTGCACCATGATCTCCTGGCCGCTTTTCAGCAGTTGGTCGATATTTTTGCCTTTGCGGTTACCCGGTCCCCAAACATCGCCCACGTACAGGAATGCGTTCTTGCTGAGCCCGATATCGATGAAGGCGCAGGAAAGGCCGGGCAATATATCTTTCACCTTGCCCTTGTAAATATTGCCCACGCTTTCATCCTGGTCAGCCCAGAAAACCTCCACCAACCGGTCATCTTCAACGATGGCCACCCGCGACTCCCAGGGATAAATCTCGCCAATAATATCTCTCACCATTCATCGCACCTCTCCAACGGCGAATAAAAATCCTGACCTTCTTTAATATAATTTCCCTGACGGCAAATGTCAGCAATATCCTGTACATTCAGTTCGAAATCAATAAAAAGCGCCTGCAGTTCGTCATATCTTATATTAAGAGGTTCGTTGATGCTGACCCTGGCGGTCATTATGTCATAATCATCTTCACCGGTGATCTCCAGCCGATATAGCCCGGGACGCAAATCCTTCACCAGATTTTTATTCTTGCCCCGGCTTTGCACCGGCAATGAGTCCCGACTGAGGATATTGTTCACCAGGGCTTGCAGATCATGGCCCTTTTTAAGGATAAAACTATAATCAGCGGCATTGATTATTTTCATCAGCGCCGGCGCATGATCCTCAATCCGGCGGCAATTGGTTATGTTCATGGCGGGAGGCAGCACGGCGTTCATGTTGTACATGAATTCCTCCAAATCCATTCCCGCCATATCCAGATCAAAATATTCGCGTTTGCCCCAGATTCCTACCGGCAGCACGGTACCCATCGACAACCGGATGTGGGGATTAAACCCTTCGCTGAGACGATAAGGTATTTCCGCCCGGCGCAAAGCTCTTTCCATCAAATGCATCATATCAAGATTGGCCAGGAACTTCAGCTCCGGCCCCACACAGTACTCGACCCGCAGTCTCATTTCAGCCTACCTCCCCCATAAACGGTTCACATTCAAACTGCGGGCAAACACCGCAGCCGACGCAGCCTGCCTGACGGCAGTCCGGGGTCAGCAAGCCTTCAGAGGCTCGTTCATTCTCTCTCCATAAATAATTCTTGTCCATACCAATGTCGATAAAATCCCAGGGAAAAAGTTCGTCCTGGCAACGCTCACGGATATAAAAATCAGGATCCAGTCCGCATTCCGCGAAGGCTTCCATCCAGCGGTCAAACCTGAAATATTCAGACCAGCCGTCAAATTTGCAGCCCTTTTGCCAAGCGTTATAGATAACTTCGCTCAGCCGCCGGTCGCCTCGGGCCAGTACTCCTTCCAGATAGCTGGTGCGGCTGTCATGGAAACTGAGCTTCACGTTTTTCATTTTATGGGCCATCATATAATGACGCTTTGCTTCCAGGCCGGCGATACTTTCCTGAGCCCGCCATTGGAACGGCGTGTGGGCTTTGGGCACGAAGCAAGACATGGAGGCCCTGACTTCAATCGCCCGGCGGGAATAGCGGCTGCCGATGGCTTTTACTTTCTTCACCAGATCCAGGATTCCATCCAGATCAGCTTCGGTTTCCGTAGGCAAACCGATCATAAAATAAAGTTTTAAACCTGACCAACCGGATTTGAAAACCGCTTCCACCGCTTGCAGCAAATCTTCTTCGCTGACATTTTTGTTGATTACATCCCGTAAGCGCTGGGTGCCGGCTTCAGGCGCCAAAGTCAGGGTAGTCTTGCGCACCTTCTGGACTTCGTTGGCCAAGTCGATGGAAAAGGCATCCACTCGTAGGGACGGCAGGGAAACGCCAATACCTTTTTTTCCGTAATCTTTAACCAACTGCTTTACCAGCACATCCACTCCCGAATAATCCAGAGTGCTCAGGGAAGCCAGTGATATTTCGTCATAACCGGTGTTTTTCAACTGCTCGGCCGCTTGCTGCGCCAGTACCTCCACGGATTTTTCCCGCACCGGACGGTACACCGTGCCGGCATGGCAGAATCGGCAGGCTCGCTGACAACCGCGCATAACTTCCAGTACCGCCCGGTCATGGACGATATTCAGATAGGGCACGATGGGGCGTTGCGGATAATAAGACTGGTCCAGATCCCTCACCAGCCTTTTTCGTATTCGCAGCGGTATTCCTTCAGCTTTGGCCTTCCATTCCCGGAGGGAACCGTCGTCATGGTATGAAGCCTCATACAGCAACGGCACATAAGTCCCCTCTATTCCCGCCACTTCCCGCAGGAGTTCGCTGCGCTCCAGATGGCGGTTGGTTTCCATGCAGTCCAGGAACTCGATGGTCACTTCTTCTCCGTCTCCCAGCAGGAAAACATCAAAAAATTCCGCAAAGGGTTCGGGGTTAAATGATACCGGCCCTCCCGCTATCACAATCGGGTCATATTCACCGCGCTCCGCCGCTCGCAGCGGTATCTTGCCCAGATCCAGCATATTCAAAACATTGGTAATGGATAATTCATATTGCAAGGAAAATCCCACTACATCAAACTGATTGAGAGGGGTAAAGGATTCCAGCGCATACAGGGGGATGTCTTCCGCTCGCATCAACGCTTCCATATCCGGCCAGGGCGCAAAGCTGCGTTCCATCAAATGATTGGTGGTCTCATTGATCAATCCGTACAGTATTTTACAGCCTATATGCGACATACCGATTTCATAAACATCCGGGAAAGCCATGACCATTTTGACCGATTTGCCTTCCCAATCCTTTTTGATCATATTTACTTCACTGCCGGTATAACGAGCGGGTTTTTCAACCCGCGGCAGAATCTCCCCGAAAAGCTTGTCTTTCATGCCTGGCCTCCGCTTGTTGAAATCATCATTTTAATATATTAGCACAAAATATACCGGCGGCGAAATGGCGATTATTATGACAAACCTTGCATTGCTAGATCTGCCCTGCCAACGTTAAATCACCCTGGTGCTTCAATTGATAATATCTGCCCCGTCATCCGCATCGCTTGCTGTCATGTTCTTACCTTCATCGTTGGATCTGGTTTGTATATGGAAAGATGAAGTCAGGTTGAGCAGCGTATGGGCATATTTGACTACCTCGCCGGCAGTATTAACAGCCCGCTTTGTTGCATCGATCTGTATATCGGCAATGCTGTTTATCTGTCGGTTGACCGTACTCAGAGTATTTTTAATATCATGCATATCCTGGCCGACGGCCTTTATAAAATTGTATATTTCAGTATAATCCACCAGCAAATTCGATGTTAAATTCGATAATTCCTGTAAATTGGCCCGCAGTAATTCCGTATCATGTTTAACAATCGCAATCACTGCAGTATGGTCAGCCACTTCATTCGCATCGCTTAGCTTTTGTATGGATTGCCGGCTCATCTCCGCCTGGATCTGAATTAAACGACATTGATGGTCGCAGGCAATGAGTTTTTCCAAAAAAGCCTGATTGCCAGGAGTCTTGCCCAGTATACTTGAATCGATCTCTCTTTCCCAATAGGATTTGTCCAGCAGCATGCTTAACTCATTGGTGGCGGCAGGAAGAGTGGTTCTGGTCTCACCCATGGTAACCGCCAGTTCATAGCCAGCAGCACTCATTTGATTGGCCATAATAATTACTTGGCGGATCAGGTTTTGCTGCTTCTCCAGCATATGGTTAAGACTGTTACCCAAACGCCCAATTTCATCCTGACTTTCGATCTGGGCTCGAACTGTGAAATCACCATCCTCAGCTCTTTTCATCAGTCCGGTAAATTCATTGATAGGTTTGGTAATTCGGGAAGTAAGCATAACAATAAGCAAAGTTATTACGATAATGCCCAGCATAACTGTAATAAACGAAAATTTGCCTAATCCATAAACCGGTTGCCACACTTCATTGGCTGGTACCACCACCCCTATAGACCAGCCCACCTTGCTTACCGGCGTATATATGATAAAGCTCTTTTCGCCTTGATATGAACTTATGGTTATGCCTTTTTCCCGGGCCAGCATCTCCGTTTTGATTTGTTCGATTTCGGGAATGTTCTGATCCATATTTTTAATATACTTTTTGTAATACTG
>DATMYB010000268.1:0-3688 GCA_035561215.1 Syntrophomonas sp.
ATTTCAAACTACCTAAAGGAGGGCTTTGTTAATGACGCCGGAAGCAATATTAGACTTGATAAAGGAAAAGGGCATCGAATTTGTAGATGTAAAGTTTAATGACCTGCCGGGCCTGTGGCAGCATTTCTCCGTTCCCGCCAATCAATTGGATCTTGATACATTTAAAGAAGGCCTGGGTTTTGACGGTTCAAGTATCAGAGGTTTTCAGGCTATTCAAGAAAGCGACATGATACTGTTTCCTGATCCCAGTTCAGCATTTATGGATCCAGCTTGTAAAGCACCGACCCTGTCTATAATTTGCGACATATATGATCCAATTAACCGAGTACCTTATACCAGAGATCCTCGCTATGTTGCGAAAAAAGCTGAAGAATATTTAAAATCTACCGGAATTGCGGATACCAGTTACTGGGGACCGGAAATGGAGTTCTTTATTTTTGACGATGTACGCTTCAGCCAGGGAGTGAACCATGGTTATTATTATGTAGATTCAGATGAAGGTGAATGGAATACCGGCCGGGAAGAAAATCCCAACCTGGGATACAAAGCCCGTTATAAAGAAGGGTATTTCCCGGTACCTCCCCATGATTCCCAGCAGGATTTGAGAAGTGAAATGGTAAAAGTGCTACAAGATTGCGGAATCACAGTAGAAGTACATCATCATGAAGTAGCCAGCGGCGGGCAGGCCGAAATCGATATGAAATTTGGGTCACTGGTCAGCATGGCTGATAAGTGCATGACTTATAAATATGTGATTAAAAACGTTGCCAGGAGAAACGGAAAAGTAGCTACTTTCATGCCCAAGCCTCTGTTCCAGGATAACGGTTCGGGTATGCATACCCACCAATCGCTATGGAAAAACGGCGACAATCTCTTCTTTGATCCCGATGGTTATGCCCTGCTCAGTCAGTTAGCCAAATATTATATTGGTGGTTTATTAAAACATGCCAAAGCTCTGATGGCTTTTTGCGCTCCTACTACCAATTCGTATAAGCGTTTGGTGCCCGGCTATGAAGCGCCGGTCAACCTGGTGTATTCCATGCGCAACCGCAGTGCTGCGGTTCGCATTCCGATGTACACTGATAATCCCAAGAGCAAGCGTATTGAATTTAGACCGCCCGATTGCACATGCAATCCCTATCTTTCTTTCTCGGCATTACTGATGGCCGGTTTGGACGGTATTGAAAACCAGATTGATCCCGGTAATCCACTGGACAAAAATATCTATGAATTGGAAGGCAACGGTTTAGCTACCGTTCCCGCGTCGCTGGATGAGGCTATTGCAGCACTGGAAGAAGACCATGACTTCCTGCTCAAAGGCGGAGTATTTACCCAGGACTTGTTGGATGTTTGGATTAGCTATAAGAAGGAAAATGAGATTGACGCGGTTAGATTACGCCCCCATCCCTATGAATATCACCTTTACTTTGATCTATAAACCATATACAACAGGGTTTCTATCACCGCTTAGTTTATTGACCAAGTCCGCAACCTTAATTGCGGCCAATGGTAGCAGCTGAAGTACTCGTGGTACTTTTGTCGACGGTCTGAGAGCCATAGGGATGGATCCTTATGGCTCTTGCTTCACTGTGAAAATGGCCAGACTCCATCATCGGCTTCTTTTTAGAGTGATTTATTATTTGTCGAATCGATATGTATTGCTTCTCCCCGAGCAGCAATTGCCAGGCGCTGGTCGAAGGTAAGAAAGCGTATTTCTGGAAGGCTGTTTCTCAATGTGCAGGCCATGGCCAAATGCCACAAATCAGCACCCCGCAATGGCCATTTACTGCTCAATCGTGTAATCTGATTCTTGTCCGGATTCATATTGATAGAATGCCAGGGACCTTGTTCGAAGGATTCAATAGCAGCTTTAACCAGTATTTCCGGCAAGGCTCTCTCTCTGTCAATCCGGTTGATCACCGCATATGTTTCTGCTATCGCCAGTGAGGACAACAGATGTAAGCCTTCCCGTCTTGACCAGTTCCAGGCCGCCGGACTGTGAACATCTTTAAATAGTGCGGAGACAATGGCTGATGTATCCCAATAAAGGACTGGTTTTTCTGTCATCAGTCCCGATCCTCCTGTAAGAACTTTTGGGCTAATCCTTCATCCAGCGGCAGCGGTGGCGGAAGCAGGCGGGAATTCTTGGGAGGTGGATCCAGCAGTCCGTTTCTTTCCAGGTTTTCTATCCTTTTTTCTAAAGGAAGTGAATCCTGTTCGATGGGAATCAATCTGGCTATTTGAACTCCCCGGTCGCTAATAGTTATCTCAGCCCCTTTCTGCACTTCTTTCAGTAAGCGGCTCAGGTTCATTTTCGCTTCTCTAATTCCCACAATCATTTTAGTCATTTAAATACGCACCTTTCGCACTGTAAATGTGGTTAATGTAGTCATATATAAATTGTAAGCCATGGCACCACATATGTCCAACTTAAACGTCTAAAGGACGAAGGAGAGATACTTTTGGTAATGCCCTGCTATCGAATATTTTTAAGGATATGTAGAAAACTATGCATAAATACCGCAAGGGAGGTCCAGCAATGATGGAAGCGGGAGTACGCAATAGACTACAAGGACGGGTTTGAAAAATAAGAGCTGACGGTGTTATGGCCCAGGTATCAATGTGAATGGGTGACACCGAGATCACGTCCGTGATGACGCGAGAATCATTAGAAGAAGCTGCCTTTGCTGAAGGTGATACAGTGACGGCTTTGATTAAGGCCATCAACGTAGTTTTTGTCAAAGGCTAAAAGCTCTGGCCGGAAAAACCCTGGTCAGGGTTTTTCCGGTTATATTTATACTTCGAATGGGTTATCCTTCATCTGAGAATTCCAGAGCAATACGACGGAAATGGTCCTCAAATTGAAGAAAGATCTTTACAATTTCGGGGTCAAAAGCGGTTCCACTGCTGTTTCTGATTATTTCAACAGCATCGCCATGGGACAGGGCGGGTTTATATATGCGCGAGGTAATTAAGGCATCATATACATCGGCCACTGCCATCAGCCGTCCTGAAATGGGAATTTCAACACCTTTAAGACCTTGTGGATAGCCTGAACCATCCCATTTTTCATGATGCGTATAAGCCATCTCCTGGGCTATCTTAAGGAATGAATTCGGGCCCAGTTTCGATGTGGAATAAGAAAGTGCATCACGTCCATAGATGGCATGCCTTTGCATTTCGATAAACTCCTCCGGTGTCAACTCGCCGGGTTTCATGAGTATATTATCCGGCACTCCCACTTTCCCGATATCATGTAACGGGGCCGATTTCCAGAGGTGTTCAATTATCTCATCATTCAGAAAGTCTTTAAAATGGGGATGTTCTTTGAGTTTTTCCGCCAGGAAGCGCACATAATTCATGGTGCGCTTAATATGGCTGCCCGTTTCCAGATGACGGTATTCAGCCAAACAACCGAGAGTTTCAATCGCGACATCACGGGTTATTATCAGTTCACTGGTTTTTTCCCGCACCATCTCTTCAAGTTTATCTCTATAGTTTTTCAATTCCAGGTGATTTTTTACCCTGGCTCTAACCAATGCTGGATTAAACGGTTTGGTAATATAATCGACAGCACCTAATTCCAAACCCTGGGCTTCATTTTCCTCGGCCGTTAAAGCCGTTACAAAAATAACTGGAATATTGGCAGTTTTCTGGTTCGCCTTCAGTTTAGCGCATACTTCATAGC
>DATMYB010000269.1:0-3289 GCA_035561215.1 Syntrophomonas sp.
GTATAATATGACCCATAAAACCAGCGATATATTAAGGTTTTTGCGCCCTAAATACGGTACGTTAACGTACATCAAGGGAGGTTCTGGAATATGCGTCTGGAACAATTGAGTTATTTAATAGCCGTTCATGAATATGAATCCATCTCGCAGGCCGCTGAACGTATCCATATTTCACAACCCGCTCTTAGTTCAGCCATCAGCAAACTTGAAGACGAACTGGGGGTGGTTTTATTGACCCGGACCACCTCCGGCGTCCGTCTCACCGAAATAGCGGAATTAATTGTTGATAAGGCCATAGAAGTGCTGAATCTAGTAGATGATATAACATCCATCGCACAAAACAACTCGGCCGAGCTCAATGGAAATATATCGGTGGCAACCATTCCCAGTGTGAATATAACTGTAATGCCTGATATATTAACCACTTTTAAAAATAACAATCCCAAAGTTAATATCTTTATAAAAGTCGGCGAATCCAATAATATACTGCAAGACATAGAAACCGGCAAAGCGAATCTCGGCATTATTTATAATACTGATGCATTTCGCCAATCCAAAGACATGAACTCTAAAGAACTGTTTTCCGATCAATACGTGATTATTACCGGGAAGAACAACCCTCACTTTGATGTGAAATCAGGCTCCATATCTCTGGAGCAAGCTCTTACCCTGCCCATACTCTTATATAACACGGAATACATTACCAATTGCGGCATCTCCAGTTTGCTGCGCAAATATGGCAACTTTAATGTTTCCTATCGGGTTGATAACCTGGAAATGATGAAGAAAATACTGTCTCAAGGCGATAGCATTGCGTTTGTCCCCAGTTTTGTGGCCGACAAGTTTATCCAATCCACCAACATCAAAACCATACTTATAAACGATACCGTCTTAAACGTTTCCATCGTTCTAATCTGGTCAAAACGCCATCACCTGTCATTAGTAGAAAAAGAATTTACCAAAGTAATCCAGGATGTATGTTCCAGCAAAGATTGAGGTAATGCTTACCACCGGGGAATTAGCAAAATAGGGGAGAATGCAGAATGAATCAGGAGGCAGCGCAAGCGGAAGCGCAAATAGAAGCGCAAGCGCAATTACAGCAGCGGAATTTGAGCTTTGCCAAAAAAGGGATCAGCGGGGGATTGTTTTCCGGTGCTCTGTGGGGTTTGGATGGAGTATTAATGGGAATGGCGCTGGGATTGGCTCCCTTCACCAACAATGTGAGTATTTTTGCCGCTCCTTTAGTGGGAGCTTGTATCCATGACGGCTTCGCTGCCATATGGCTCTTTATTTGTAATGTACTTAAAGGTAAATGGCGTGATTATGGGCGCACTTTGAGGACCCGCCCCGGCAAAATGATCATCCTGGCGGCTCTCTTAGGCGGCCCCATCGGGATGTGCGGTAATTATCTGGGGATATATTTTGCGGGCGCCTCTTACTCGTCTGCCATTACTTCAGCCTATCCTGCCCTGGGCGTTGTGCTGGGAGCGGTTTTTCTCAAAGAGAAGATTCCGGCGCGGGTATGGTGCGGGATCGCGATGGCGGTTACCGGTTCGCTCATTGTGGGGATGGTTCCCCCCGACGGGTCCAACTATCCCCACTTTTATCTCGGCATTGGCCTGGCAGTCCTGGCCGCGTTTGGCTGGGCCCTGGAAGGAGTAATATCGACTTATGGAATGGATCTGGTCGATTCCGACATCGCCAGCGGAATCAGAGAAATCACTTCTTGTCTTTGTTGCTTCTTTATTCTACTCCCTATAGCGGGAAAAGGATTGGCCGCCTACCAGATTCTTATTGATAGCTTTACCAAACCATCCGGCTGGTTCATTGCAATTATCGGCTGTATTGGAGCAACTTCATTTATGTGCTGGTATCGTGCCATGAATATGACGGGCGTGGGCCGGGCCATGGGTCTGAATGTCACCTTTGCCTTATGGTCGGTCTTTTTCGGATGGCTGATAAATGATTTACAAATAACACCGAACCTGATTATAGGAGTTGCCGTCATAACCTGCGGTACCATGCTGACGATAGGCAATCCCAAGGATCTATTAAACCTGAAAGTTCGCTAATCCAACAAAGGGACGTTCTTTTCGTTTGATTTTTTTGCTCCGGTGTCCCTCCATGTTGCGCCAAGTGCCCCCTTCATGCATACATTCAGGGGGATCATAATTCATTGGTTGGATGTACAAACATTCCGTCGCCAGACTCCGCATGGGGTTCCCCCATGCTGCGCCAAGTGCTCCTCCATGCTTATACATCCAACCTGATTAAAATAACTATAAAGTTCGATATTAGATAAAGGTTTCGATAATGATAAGGAGAACTTCTATTATGAATCATACGCATCAGATGCCGGTTAAATTCAGGTTAGTCCAAGCCATCTACCAGAAAAAAAATATCTCCAATCAAGAGATTTTAGAAATCCTCAAAAATGAGTACCCCAGTGACCGCAGCGTTAACGAACAAGGTGTCGAAGACTACCTGCTCACCTTATTAACCACCGGCCTCATCGAGTTAACCAATACCACTCTGGATAATGACCGTAAACTAAAGATGTGTTACGAACTCACCGACCACGGCATGAACCTCATGAAATACATCAACTAATCCAGCAAAGGGACGTTCTTTTCGTTTGGTTTTTTTGCTCCGCCCTACCACAGTCTAACATGGGGGCGTTTCTTCCGTTTGGCTAACACCCAACCAAGACACAAGCAGACTATGTGAAAGCGAAGCTTACCAGCATAAAATAAAAAGGCTGATAAGCCTTTTTATCAACCTTTACTCCCGCTACAACTTATAACTTAAAACCATTTCTTTTTATCGATTACATAAGTCTGTTCAAATTCTTCGTCCGTTTTGGTTAAATATATAATGCCCTCCACCAGAGCTATAACTCCAAGAATAATATTGGGTATGCCTAAAAGAAAAATCGTGACAACCCAGCCAATCGTATTTACCAGTAAGAATAATAATCCCGGTCCGGTGAAGCCCAAATAAAATTTGTGTATTCCCAGGCCGCCCAGAAATATTGCTAATAGTCCCGCGGCTAATTTGTTTTTTCCTCCTGTACCTGCAGCGGAACCCAATGACTGGTATATTTGCCGGGCCATATTGCCCTCGGTCTCGTAATCCACACTCATCCCCCGGACAGGAAGCTGTTCACCTTTCCAATCATACTGCTGGAAAGTATAACGATTACCATCATCCCCGGTAATCACACCCGCGTTATCCTGAGAAGAATAATCTAATATTTTCCCCTTCACGCCATGCCCCCCTCTAATAATCC
>DATMYB010000270.1:0-2364 GCA_035561215.1 Syntrophomonas sp.
ATTGCAAGGTCTTGTGCTTGACACAGTTTTGTGCTTGTCCCAACTGGATCATGTTTTAAATGTGGTTTGTGTGTCTTCAGGCAGGCGGTCAGCAACAGGTGATTTTCTTTTTGTTCAGATGGGAATAAAATAATACCCGGCGGAACGACAGTGAACTCGTTCCGCTAAAGCTGAAGATTGAGACTTCGGTGGCGGAGAGAAGCGGGAGTCTTGGAAGTGGATAAATAACGTCTCACAAACATGTTCCCGAGAATATTGTATATGGCCTGGAATTGTCGGAGCAGTCGAGAAAAAATTACAATATGAGAAAAGAGGAACCCGCATGGATCTGATCCCATTGCCACGTAAGATTACAACCCAGGATGGATTATTTTTGATCGGCCACAATACTGCCATTGTGTTAGAGGCGACGCTGGATGACAATGATTTGGAAACAGCAAAGCTGTTACAGCAGGAAATTAAAAAGGTTATTGCCATTACGCTCCCCATTAAAAAAGTTCTGCGCAGTGCAGGAAATCTTCAGGAAAACTGCATTTACTTTCAATATGACAATATGGATAAAAAAAAGGAAGCCTACCGGCTGACTGTGAGACCAAATAAAATCACCATTACCGCTTATTCCAACCGCGGCTTCCTGTATGGGGCAGCGACGCTGATTCAGCTATGCAAGATCTCCCGGGGGGATATTGGCTGTGTGGATATTGCCGATGAACCATCCTATGCCAACCGCGGCTATATGCTTGATGTCAGCCGCGGAAGAGTGCCCACTATGGACAGCCTGAAAGCCCTGGTCGATCGGTTTGCGCTGTATAAAATCAATCAACTTCAGTTGTATATGGAAAACTGTTTACGCTTAGATGGCTTTGAGGAAATTTGGTCGCAAACCGATCCTTTTACCCCGGAAGAAATTCTGGAGTTGGATTGTTACTGCCATAGGAGAGGCATTGAGCTGGTACCCTGCATAGCCACCTTTGGACATTTGTATGATTTACTCCGTTCCGAGAGCTTTGGTAAATACAGAGAAATGGATACCGGTCCGGGAGAGACCTTTACCTGGTACCACCGTATGAGATACCATATCATCAATGTGTCCGACCCCGAAAGCTTTACTCTCATCAAAGGCATTCTTGACCAATACTTGCCCTTGTTTCGCAGCGATAAAATAAACATTTGCTGCGATGAAACATTTGATTTGGGCAAGGGGAAAAGTGCTTCCATGGCTCAGGAAATGGATTACGGAGAGATGTATCTCTTTTATGTCAATCAGTTAGTGGGATATCTTCAAAGCAAGGGAAAGGAGGTAATGATTTGGGGGGATATTATGAAGAACCATCCCGAACATCTGGGCAAACTGAATGCCCAGGTTACCTGCCTCAACTGGTATTATGATTACGGCGCTAAGGAAAAAATTGTTGAAATTTTCTCCAACAACAGCTTAAAGCAGTATGTATGTCCCAGCGTATCCGGTTACAGCCGCTTGGTGAATGACTATGACAGGAGTTTTACCAACATCAGGGAGATGGCGAGGTTAGGTAATCAGTATCATGCCGAAGGATTATTGAATACCGACTGGGGGGATTGCGGCCACATTAATATGCCGGCTCTTGCCATTCCCGGCATGATTTACGGTGCGGCACAAGGCTGGAACGTGGAGGACGACAGGGATTTCAGCATCATAGACCAGGCTGTTTCTTTGGTTGAATATGGAGACCCCGGGAAAAATCTGGTGGGACTGCTGCGTGAACTTTCTCATCAAGATCTAATCATTTTTAACAATCTGGCATTTTTCAGGGATTATAAGGTCTATAATCAGACCTACAATGATTTTGGAATCTGCCTGTATACGAAAGCGAAAGAGGAAATGATGCAGGTTTCAGAGAATCAGCTTAAGACAGCAGTTACCAGATGTCTGGAAATCTTAAATTGCCTGAAAAAGAATAACAGGGGTTCCTATTTAGACCGTCAAGCGGAAATGTTGGAATATTATCTTGCTGCCCGTGGTGTAGCACTGTTCCAGGAATTGACGCTGGTCATTAAAGAACGCGAGTACGGGCAGAATGTACAGCCACTGGATGCTCCGTATGAATTAGCCGGTAAGCTGGAATACTGGCTGATGGATTACTGTAAGGTGTGGAGGACGGGAAGCCGCGAGAGCGAATTGTATCGAATAAAAGAATTTGTTGGGCAAATCTGTTCCATCCTCAGAAAATATGATGAAAAGTAACACAATTGAACAAGGGCCAGAATCAGCGGCACCGGATAGGCAGCCGGCATCGGCCAGATGATAAATTTGTAACTGAAAAACCACAGAAACCATAGAAACTTCCGTAGAGTCACCTCTGGAATTTTCTATGGTTTTTAAAT
>DATMYB010000271.1:0-3024 GCA_035561215.1 Syntrophomonas sp.
TGAGTACTCTGTTAATCCTTTTATTTGGACAAATAACCTTTTTGCTCCAATTTGTCCAGGTGTTCCTGGACCATCAAAGACAGATCAATGCCATGCTGCTCTTCCATTACAAACATCATGGTTACTGCCGTCTGGGCCACATCAAGCAGCTCGCGGGCAATCTCTTTGACGACCAGTTCCTCATCCAGAACGACCTTTTCTCCGCTTAAGCCCCGGTACTTGCCAATTACCTGGGCCAGTTCCCCTGCCTCTTCCATCAGCTTCAAAGCGGTTGATTCCAGGGTGGGGTTAAGACGGTTCAAGCGCGGTAAAGCCAGGTTTTTGGTATCCATAATATATTACCCCATATTCCTTTTTTCAACTATGGTAATACCTGCTTCTTCCATCAATTCCAGGGCCAGGGTATCCTCAAAATCGCCCCGGTGGACAACTTTGACTATCCCCGCGTTGATGATCATGCGGGCACAGATAATACATGGTTGATTAGTGCAATATATAACCGCATCCTGAGTAGCGATTCCATAATAAGCGGCATTGATTATAGCGTTTTGTTCGGCATGCACGCCCCGGCACAATTCATAACGGTATCCGGAAGGAATCTGTCTCTCTTCCCGCAGGCAGCCGGTGTCAAGGCAGTGCTTCAGACCCCGCGGGGCACCGTTGTATCCGGTGGATATAATGCGTTCATTCCTCACCAGAACAGCACCCACGTGCCTCCTCAAACAAGTGGAACGGGTGGCTACCAGATCGGCCAGCTGGAGAAAGTAATCATCCCAGCCCGGCCTTTCCATTTGCTTCATAAGCGCCATCCTCCTGTATTACTCGTTATACAGGGGATATTTGTCACAAAGGTTCCCGACTATAGCCCGGGCCTCATCCAGTTTGGCCTCACTGTTCGGATTATCCAGGGCTATGGCAATAGCCGCCCCCAGTTCTTTCATATCCGGGACTTTTAAGCCGCGGCTGCTTATGGCCGGGGTGCCGATCCTGATGCCGCTGGTTACCATAGGCTTTTCGGGATCAAAGGGAATCGTGTTTTTGTTCACCGTGATATTGACTCGGTCCAGGATAGCCTGGGCTTCCTTACCGGTCAGGCCTTTGGGACGAACATCCACCAGCATCAGGTGATTATCGGTCCCACCGGATACCAGGCGCAGGCCGTTTTCCACCAGGGACCGGGCCAGGGCAGCGGCGTTGTCAACAATCTGCCGCTGGTATTGGCTGAATTCCTCAGACAAGGCTTCTTTAAAACATACGGCCTTGGCAGCAATAACATGCATCAAAGGCCCGCCCTGAATTCCGGGAAAAACCGCGCTGTCGATCTTGCGGGCCCATTCTTCAGAACACATGATCAGTCCGCCTCTGGGTCCGCGCAGGGTTTTGTGAGTAGTGGTAGTGGTAAAGTGGGCATAAGGAACCGGACTGGGATGAAGACCGGCTGCCACCAATCCTGCTATGTGGGCCATGTCTACCATGAGATAGGCTTCAACTTTATCGGCTATTTCACGAAAGCGCTTAAAGTCGATGATCCTGGGGTAGGCGCTGGCTCCAGCCACGATCATGCGCGGACGCACCTCCAGGACCAGCTCTTCAACCTGATCATAATCAATCGTTTCAGTCTCAGCGCTTACCCCGTATTCCATGAAACGGAAATAGCGCCCCGATATATTGGCCTTGCTGCCATGGGTCAAATGGCCGCCGTGGTTGAGATTCATTCCCAGAACCGTGTCGCCGGGATCGAGAGCTGCAAAGTAAACGGCGGTGTTGGCCTGGGCTCCCGAATGGGGCTGAACATTGACATGTTCGCAGGAAAACAGCTGTTTAGCCCTTTCCCGGGCTAGATCTTCAGCTACGTCTACATAATCACATCCGCCATAATAGCGTTTGCCGGGATAACCCTCGGCATATTTATTGGTCATTACGCATCCCTGAGCAGCCATTACCGCTCTAGATACAAAGTTTTCCGAAGCTATTAGCTCAAGGCTGTTATTTTGCCTTTTCTCTTCATTGGAGATGGCATCGGCGATTTCCGGATCTACGGCTCGCACATAGTTTTCGATGTAATCCACTACCTTAACTCCTCTCACGACATTTTTTTTCTATAGAAGATATCTTTTCAATTCTTGCCAGGTGTCTACCTGCTTCAAATTCAGTTTTAATAAATGTTTTTACAATTTCCATTGCATATTCTGGAGCAGTTATACGTGAGCCTATAGTTATAATATTTGCGTCATTATGTTTGCGCGATAAACAAGCAGTATATATATCTTGGCAGACAGCGGCGCGAATCCCCATAATTTTATTCGCTGCTATAGCTATCCCAATTCCCGTTCCGCAGACCAAAATACCAATAATTTGACTTTGCAGTACCTTTTCCGATAGTGCTAAGGCTATATCGGGATAGTCAACTGGGTCTTCAGAATACGTCCCACAATCAACCATTTCAATGCCTTCCGCTTCAAGGCTTTTTATTAAATAGTTTTTCAAAGAAAAGCCTGCGTGGTCACTCCCTATAGCAATTTTCAAATCTCTTGCCCCCTACATCATTTGTTCAATAGTGGTAAAATTCGTCGAACCATTTTTTGTAATTCTTCGGCCGTCCTCAGGTATTCACCCAAGCCTAACCCATACGGATCATCGACATCATAGTCCCCCGCACGTGCATATTCTGAAAGTGTATAAATAAATCCCTTTTTCCCTGGATTATTGTTGCGTAGTTGCATACATTGCATATGGGTCATAGTCAATATTAAATCTACATCTTCAATTAACTGCCTATTCAGTGCTTGGGCCCGGTGATTGGATAGATCTATGCTGTATTGTCGCATGGTCTCCAAGGCTTCTTTTGAAGCTCGCTGCCCAGAAACCGCATGTAATCCTGCCGAAAATACCTTAATTTCTTTAGTATTCGATTCTTCTTCCAGGATTTTTTGCATCAAAGCTTGAGCCATAGGACTCCGGCAGGTATTACCTGAACATACGAAGAGTATTTTCATTTTTTCCCTCCATGGATAGATAAAATAT